>CALUVK010000001.1 GCA_944324205.1 Candidatus Gastranaerophilales bacterium
AAGTTCTAGCACGGAGAATAATGACAATAAAGAAGATAAAGAATATTATTGCCCTGGAGATAATTACAGAGGATATACTTTAATATCTTTTGACTATCGTAGTAACTATACTAAAATTGACAAAAATAATACCAGTAACTATGATAATGGTTATGTAATTGAAATGCTTTTTTTTAATCAACACGGTTTTACGCTTAATCAACACGATAAGAATGGTAATCTCCTCTACATTCCATACCCTTTTATAATAAATAAAAACTATGATGCTATTACAATTTGTGAAAAAAAAGAACGCCACTATTGTTCTGGTAAGATACCTATGCAAAATCCTGTAACTAAAAAATGCTTAATGGAACCTTATTTTGGTGCAATTTGTAAACATGAAGTACCAATAACTAAAGCAGATATAGAGTACGCATTAGCTTATGCGGAAAAAAATTTTAATAGTAATGTCTTTTATTTAAGTATTTATGACCCAATGCCAGGGTATTTACACTTTTTACCGGATACCATAGTTACCAATTCAAACTTAATAGATACACAAGGTTATAGTTACTTTTTAACGCAAATGTTTGGAACTGATAGGAATAATATATATATGGATCCTGAGTGTACTCCCAAAGAAGGCTTTGATACATACATAGATACATATTTGGAATGATTTGTTAATAAGGTATAAAAATTGTAATAAGGTAAGTTTTGCATTTATAAAAAAAGAATATTTTTAAATTTTTCTCAATGCTAAAAATTTAAAATAATAATTAATATAATAAGATATAAATTAATTTATATATATAAATTCTTAATCTTCTTCTTAAGCTGTTACTATTTGTTCAAAACTATCTGAAACTATTATGAATACTCCATTTATTCATGTTCAAAACTTGTAAAAAAGATGTAGAAAACTTGAAAGTTTTGAACATTTTTGAACATAAAAAATAAAATTTTTCTTTTTATTTATAAAAAATGTAGAAACATGTTCATAACTCAAAAGTTATAAACATGTTTTCTACACACTTTTGAACATTTCACATAATTTATTTTTATAGTATAATCACCATATAATTTTTTAATTAGGAGAAACAAATGAAAGTAAGCGTAAAAGTACCGGCAACATCGGCAAATATAGGCCCAGGATTTGACTGTCTTGGTTTGGCGCTTCCTATATATAATACAATTACCATAGAAGAAACAGTTTTGCCCGGAACAGGAATTGAAATTAATATGATGTCCGAAGATGAAGATGTCGTAGATGAAATGAGTTTTGATGATATTCCAAAAGATGAGAATAATATTGTTTATAAAGCTGTAGAAATGCTTTATAATTCTATCGGTCAGGAACCTTCAGAATTAAAGATAAATATTCAATCTCAAATACCTATAACAAGAGGATTAGGAAGTTCTGCAGCAGTAATAGTAGGCGGTCTTATTGCAGCAAATAAATTATTAGGTTCACCTGCTGACGAAACAGCACTTCTTTCTATTGCAACAGAAGTTGAAGGGCATCCTGATAATGTTGCTCCTGCTATTTTAGGCGGTTTTGTTTTATCTTCTCAGGAAGATGACGGATCTATTGTATATAGAAAATTGCCGTGGCCGCAGGAGTGGGATATTACTGTTTGTATTCCGGACTTTGAGCTTTCTACAAATATTGCACGCTCTGTTTTACCGCAAACAGTTCCAATGCAAGATGCTGTATATAATGCTAAACATCTTGCTATGCTGGTTGAAGCTGTAAATACAAAAGATGAAAAGCTTATGAAAATTGCTCTTCAAGATAAATTACATCAGCCCTACAGAGAAAAGTTAGTTCCCGGTATGAAAGATATCATGGAAGCTTTTAAACACGAAGATGGAATACTTGGCTGTGTTTTATCGGGTGCAGGCCCATCTATGTTAGTTATTTCTCATAAATATGATTTGGATAAAATTAAATCAATTGTAAGAGAAATTTGGGAACCACAAAGCATAAAAGTTGATATAAGAACTTTAAAAGTAGAACAAAAAGGTGCAGAAATTTTAGAATAAAAGCTTATTAAAAAAATCTACATATCAGTGATTATGATTCTTTTATCAGAAGTTATTTTGTCTATATTTAAAATTGTATATAATGTATCATTATAAATAAATTCATTTGAGAAATAACCATCTCCTGGTTCTAACAAATCATTTTCCTGAAATTCAAAAAGTTCATTAATTTTATCTATTAAAAGTGCAAGTTTTAATTCGTTGCATTTTATTATAATTACCGGTTTCTTATCATTTGGAGTTCCTGCTTCAAGACCAAGAAATTTTTTAAGATTTATAACTGTAATATAATCTCCGCGAAGATTCATAATTCCTTCTATAAAATTAGGAATTCCTGGAACATTTGTAATAGAAGTGTCTTTTAAAACTTCTTTAACAAAATCAAGTGCTATGCAATAATAATCATTATTGAGATTAAATGATATATATTTATTTTTTGCGTGTAATTCGCCTGAAGCAAGTTTTAAACTAGATTTATCCGCAATAGCTAATGTTCTTTTGGACATTATTGATTTAGAATTTTCATCCTGTGGAAATAAAGATAAAATATCAACTTCTGCCCAATTATTATCATGTTGTTTTAATAAATTTTCAATGGCATAAATATTAATAACAAAAATAGTTTCCTGATTAAATTTATAAAGAGAATCAATTACCATTTTGTTATCTACAAAAGGTATTGCATCCATCTGAGCAGTATCAAAAGGAAGAATACCAATAACTTTGTCTGTAATTATTCCAAAAATTACTTCATCTGTTTTTACTATTAAAAGTTCATTATGAGTAGTATAAGAAGGAACTTCTATATTTAAATAAAATCTAATATCAACAACGTTAATAACAAAATTATTGTATTTTAAGAGTCCGACAATATTGTTTGGTAACTTTTGCGGATAATCCAAGGCAGGCAGTTTCATAATTTCAAGAATATTATCTGAATTTATTGCGTACTTATTTTCACCTATTTGAAAATACAAGTGTGTATTCTTTTTTTGTTCAATTAAATTATTGTTGCTCATAAAGTACTACTCTATTTCTTCCACTCTCTTTTGCTTTATACAATGCATCGTCTGCTGACTTTAATATATCAGCAGGAGTATTAAACTCAGGATAGTTCATCGTAAGTCCGATACTTACAGTAACTTTTGCCTTAACATTATTATAATCAAAGTCATATTCTTCAACCATTCTTCTGAGTCTTTGAACAGGAATAATTGCCCCTTCTATATTAGTTTCCGGCATAATCATAACAAGTTCTTCCCCACCGTATCTGTAAAGCAGGTCAGTCTTTCTAAATGCTGATTTCATTAAATCTGCAACAGTTTTGAGCACATAATCTCCATATTGATGCCCGTATGTATCATTAACTTTTTTAAAGAAATCAATGTCAAGAATAGCAAGACTGAAATCAGAAGGATGTCGTTTAGTACGATTGTGTTCTTGTTCCAAACTTATTTCAAATTGTCTTCTGTTATATAATCCGGTAAGTCCGTCAAGAACAGACATAAATTCTTTTTCTGTATATTGATATTTCATTTTAAATATTGCAAGCAATTCACTTATCATAATGTCAAAGTATCTAAATGAAGCATAATCCATATCTTGACGGGTATAAAAACAAATTCCTCCAATTAATTTTTTGTCAAAAATCAATGGAATAATTATTTTTGATTTTAAATCTGTAAATTGATAACCAAGTTCTTTTCCTAAAAGTATTCTAACAACTTCAAATTTACTGTTCTTAAAGGTTTTGAACTCTTCCATTTTTCTAAAAAAATCATATTGTATATCAGAAAGCAGGTTTTTACTTAAATTTTTCCCTAAAGTATCAATATACAAAATGTTTTCAGCAAAATCATCCGGAGATGCAAAAAATATTCCTGCAACACTGTATTCTACAAAGGAGCTTAAAAGAGAAAACAATTTTTCTACAAGTACTCTTTCATAATTTAAAAAGTCACTTAAATTTCTAAATTCATTTGCAAACACTGATTTTAAAAGTAAATCATTTAAAATAGTATTTAAACGTGTTTGTGCGACATTATCTGATTTAGACTTAAGTGCAAGTGTTGTTTTATACTCTTGCGTAAGTGGATATCTTCTTAAAGTGGCGTTAATATTTCTGACCAATTCATCCATATTAATTGATTTTGAAAGAAATAATTGTGCACCGGCTTTTTTGCCCCAAAAACTGTCTATTTTTTTGTCCAATACTGTTAAGAGAACTACGGGAATTTTTTTTGTTTCATCAACATTTTTAATCATTCTGCATAATTGATAACCATCAATTACAGGCATAAGAATATCTGAAACAATAATATCCGGAATATATTCAAATACTTTTTTATAAGCCTCGGCTCCATTTGAAGCTGTTTCTACCTCAAAACCATTTTGAATAAGCCCGTCTTTTAAAAACTTTAACTGTGTTTCGCTATCTTCTACCAATAAAATTTTTGATGTCATATATTCTTGTATTCCAATTTTATTAATTTTAGTATAAAATGATTATATAATAAATACTTAAAAAAAACTATAGGAGAGATGACGTGCTTAATGAATGGAATTTTGGATTGAAACAGAAGTTTAATGTTAAATGTATAATAGATATGGTAGTCTTTGTATTCGCGTGTGTTTTGTTTTTGTTTTTTGCAAAAATAAATAAAGTTGCGCCGTATGAAACATTTATATTTTTAGCGGTAATTATTGCAATGAATGCAATGGCACATTTTATTACTAAGCAATGGATTTTAAAAGCTATTAAAAAGTCTTTTACAGTTCAATCGGATTCTCTTTCAGCAACAACTGATGAGATTATGGATACAATTAATTCTCAAAAACGAATATTTGAAACTCTTTCAGCAAACACAAAGAACATTTCTCTGCTTATAGAAAAATTGAAAACACTTTCGGAAGATTCGGTTAATACGTCTAAAAATACAGAAAAACAAGTAAGTCAATCTATTAATTTTTCTCAAAAAGAGCATGAAGCAATTTCTGCGAATGCAGATAAAATGCTCGTTTTAAGACAAAAAATTCAAATGATAGCAGAGCTTATTTTAGAGCTTTCCGAACATTCTCAACAAATTGGTAATACAATAGGAGTTGTTGATGATATAGCAGAACAAACTAACATGCTTGCTCTGAATGCTGCAGTAGAAGCAGCACGTGCTGGCGAGCATGGTAAAGGTTTTGCAGTTGTAGCTGGAGAAATCAGAAAACTTGCGGATGAATCAAAACAAGCCATTACAAAGATAACATCTCTTACAAGTAATATTCAATTTACAACAAATTCTACAGTTATGGCAACAGAAGAAGGTTCAAAAGAAATTGAAACTGTTGTTAAAGATATTAATGCTGTTTCTGCCAATTCAGAAACACTTCTTAACTTAATTAAAGAAATACTTGATTCTTTAGAAATTTTAAATCAAAATGCCAAAAAGCAGAATGATATTATTGAAAGATTAAATATAATTGATGAAGAAAATACCGGAATTGCAGAAACACTTATGCAAGCGATGAGTTCTAACAGTGAAAAAATTTCGAAATTAAACAGTCTTTCTGAAGATATTAAACAATCTGCAATAGAAGGATAAGAAGTTAACTGTAAAGTAATTTTCAAAATAATATTACACCGGAGTAAGTAAATAAATTGGATTTCACGGATAACGAAAATACTAATAAAGA
This sequence comes from Candidatus Gastranaerophilales bacterium, assembly GCA_944324205.1. Classification (GTDB taxonomy): domain Bacteria; phylum Cyanobacteriota; class Vampirovibrionia; order Gastranaerophilales; family Gastranaerophilaceae; genus CAG-196. Next base: position 5,713 of record CALUVK010000001.1, read on the forward strand.
AGTAATGGCAATCTTTCAGGCAGAGTCTGAAGAGATTCTTGAACGTATTTTTAATAATCTTTTTTCATTAGAGGATACACCTGCCAATAAAGAACTTATCGGTTCCATTTATCGTGATTTGCACAGTCTTAAAGGCGCTGTGAGAATGGTTGGATTTAATAATATCCAAACAATTTTTCACAAAATGGAAGATATTTTTGATGCAGTTAATAACGATAGATATGTATTAGAACCTGAAGTTATAAGAATGATGTCGCGTTCTTTGGAAACAGCATCGAAATATCTACAAGAGTCTGTTAAAAATGAACGGGAAATAATTGATGATGATTTTAATAAAGTAATTTCTGATCTTGAATATTTAACAGACATTGAATTAAAAGAAGCGGCAGAAAAACCTCAGCAGGAAATAACATCAATTGCGTCTATTGCGGCTGCTGATTTGGCTCAAGACAAACTTGCTGCATATCAAGAAGAAATTAATTTTGCATTCAATAATTGCTTTGAAATTATTGACAGTATTGTTCCGGAAGAAGAATCACAAGATATAGTTATTCTAAAAGAAGAAGTACAAAAAATTTATGAATTCTTTAAAGATACTAATTTATATGAAGTAAAAAGTGCTTTAGAAAATATTCTTACTAAAATAGATTTTGTAATGAATGCAACTAATACACTTACTATAAGTGAAATTTTAGAACTAAGAAATGAATTAAGTTCAGTTGCTGCAAAATATAATACTTCTTGTATAGAGACGGAAAATTCCGGACTTTCTTTCTTTGATGTTGCAGAAAAAATTACCATGCTTCAGGGAAGCAGTGTTTATACAAAAGAAATAAAAGAAGACATACTTAAGCTGAAAGAAAATATTGATGACAATAATATTCTTGAAGTTGTTAATATGATTTTGGAAATTCTGGATTTTATCTTAGATAATTCTGTCCAGCTTGAAGAACAAATGATGCTTACACTAAAAAGTGCGGTTGAATATTGTGCTTCACCGAGTGAAAGCGTCGATAGTGATTTAATTGTACAGCAACTGGAAATTATGAAACAGCTGCTGGAATTGAATTATAAAAAAGATACCGGTGTCAGTGAAATAAAAAGTCTTTCTACCCAGACATCATCAGGTGGCGGCAAATCATCTTCTTCTACAGAGATTAAAACCTTGCATGTTAACGCTCAAAAACTTGACTTGCTTGTTAATCAACTTGGTGAATTAATTATTACCAAGATTAAAACCGAAAAAAATCTTGAAAAAATTGATAATATAAAAGTTGTTAATGAAAACTGTCAGAAAGATTTATTGAAAACATCAAATTATTTGAGATACTATAATCGTAAATATTTACAAACAGGCGCAACTGAACAATATACGAGTGCTTTTGTAAAACAAGTTTTTTCACTTTTATCAGATATTACGCAGAATGTTTCCAGAACAATATATGACCTGAATTCTCTTTATCGTTCATCAAAAGAAGATGATATGAAAATGAGGTTAATTATAGATGAAATGGAATCTATGGTTAAAAATATCCGTGTTTTGCCTATTTCAACAGTATTTAATTCTTTTACAAGAATGGTAAGAGATATTGCAAATGAAAAAGGTAAAGATATAGACTTTGAAATAGAAGGTAAAGATACATGTGCCGATAAAAAAATTATAGAAGAAATTAAAACACCTTTGATTCATATTTTAAGAAATGCGATAGATCATGGTATCGAGACAAAAGAAGAAAGAATAGCCAATGGCAAAAATCCTGTCGGAAGAATACTTCTTTCTGCTAAGCAGGATGATAATAAGGTTATTATTGAAGTTATGGATGACGGGCATGGATTTAATCTTGAAAAGATAAAGGATCGTGCTGTGTCACGCGGATTTCTTACTCAAGAAGAAATTGATTCAATGAGTGATGAAGCTATAATGAATATTATATTTTGGCCGGGATTCACTACCGGAGACTCTATTACAAGTATTTCAGGACGCGGTATCGGGTTGGATGTTGTTAAAACAAAAATATCACAACTTAATGGTAAAGTTAAAGTTATTTCAGAATTTGGAAAAGGGAGTTGTGTACATATTGAAATACCTGTTACATTAACTACTTTGAGAGTATTTTTAGTCAAAATTTCAGAACAGATTTTTGCTATCCCTATTCAGGTTATAACAACATTTATTTTGAAAAATCAAAATGAAATAAAAACAAATAATGGTTTGCGTTCTATAGTTTATAACGATAATATTATTCCACTTTATTATCTTTCAGATATATTGCAGCTAAAACCTGTTCCCAGAGGAGAAAAAGAAACAATTCTCATTATTGATGCAGATGATAAAACGATAGGACTTGTTGTTGATAAACTTCTTGGCGATCAGGATATTTTACAGAAGAAACTTTCTCCACCTTTGTATAAAGTAAAAAATATTTCCGGAATTACAAATCTGGCATCAGGTGAATTGTGTTTGATATTAAATATGCAAGATATAATGCACTATGACTTTAACAAAGCTATGATATCTGCATCGGTAAATCCTGCGCTTCCGGTTGATATTATGGCTTACAAACGAATTCTAATAGTGGATGATTCTATAACAACAAGGACTATGATAAAAAATATTTTGATGAATATAGGTTATTCTGTAGATGCGGTTCTTGATGCACAAGAGGCTTTTGTTAAACTAAAACTTAATCATTATGATTTGATAATAACAGATTTAACTATGCCTAAAATAGATGGTTATGAATTTATTGCAAGACTTAAAAATGATGAACTTTATGCTGATATTCCGATTGCTGTAATGAGTTCACTTCCTGAAAAAACTGCAACAAAGAGACTTTCTGCATATAAAATAGAATACTATATGCAAAAGGATACATTTAATCAGGTTGAATTTTTACAGCAAATTAAAAGGATTCTTACAAAATATCATCATACTTAGAATTAAGATATTTTGCAACCGGTTCTGGTACAAAGTTTCTGATATCGCCCTTGTTTAAGAGAATTTCTCTTACGCAAGATGAGGAAATAAAATTATATTCAGGTTTTGTTATCAAAAAAACTGTTTTGATGTTATTATAAAGAACCTGATTAGTTTGTGAAAGCTGCATTTCATATTCAAAATCAAAAGATGTTCTTAATCCCCTCAATAAAACATCTGCACCCCGTTTTTTAGCATATTCTACAGTTAATCCTTGAAAACAATCAACTTCAACATTAGGAATATCTTTTGTACTTTCCTGGATGAGTTTAACTCTTGTCTTTACTGGCAGAAAACCTTCTTTATCAACATTATATGCAACTGCTATAATAACTTTTTCAAAAATTTCAGCACCGCTTTTTAGAATATCAATATGTCCGTTTGTAATCGGGTCAAAACTGCCCGGATAGATAGCAATAGTCATTTTATCTCCTTGTATAGAAGGTATTATAACATAGAAAAGAATGATATGACATAAAACTTTTACAGTTATGTATGCTGTAACTTCATTATTTCTGTTTTTATGCTAAAATCAAAACAAGTAAGAGGAGAATATATGTCAATTATCATAATGATTTTATTACTAAGTTTACTTATCCTTGTTCATGAAGCCGGGCATTTTATGGCAGCTCGAGCTTTTGGAATAAAAGTTGATAAATTTGGTTTTGGGCTTCCTGTTGGACCTACTTTATATAAAGGTAAAATTGGTGATGTAGAAATTTTGGTTCATGCTTTCTTACTTGGCGGCTATGTATCGTTTCCGGATGATGACAAAGATTGTGAATTACCGGAAGATTCTCCAGAGAGATTTGTGAATAAACCCGTTTGGCAAAGGGCTGTAGTAGTATCTGCAGGGGTTATTGCTAATGTAATTTGTGCAATTGCTCTTGTAATGCTTGTTGCAGTGGTTTCTCATAAACTTCCTTCCGGCAATTATAAAATCTATACTGCCAGTATTAGTGCTCCAAAAGATGCAAGTATTTGGCAGTCCGGAATTAAAGAGGGTGACAGAATTCTGAAAGTTAATGGATGTAATATTGATAATATATATTCTTTTGTAACTATTGTTAAAAATAGTGCTAAATCCGGAGGAATTATTTCGCAGACAACTATAGATGGAAACTTTGAGAAATTAAAAGATTTAAATCCGGGACTTTTAAAGGATGAGATTATACCTTCCGGAGTTGCAATCAGACTGCCTGATGAGTTGGATAAAGATATTATTACAATGGATAAGTATGCATTAAAAGGCGCTAAATATTTTAAACATGAAGGTATAACTTTCCCTGAAAAACTTAAACCGCTTGCAAAAGAACTTGAAGGGAAAAACGTTTATACTTCAGATGGTAAGTACACAATGTATGAGATTGCAATTACACTTTCAAATGGTGTTCATCCTATTAATATAGAAGTTGAGCGCAATGGAAATATTATAAAGCTTAATCCTATTTATCCTGATGAAAAGGGTGTAATAGGAATAGGTTTAAGTGCACAGCAGACAATGATAGAAACAAAAACTCTGCCGGCTGTAGTTAAAGGAAGTTGTGTTTACTTGTGGGATAATACATACATGATGATGTATTCTCTTGGTCAATTATTTACCGGAAATATTCCGCTTAAGGATATGCATGGTGTTGTTGCAATTACTAAAATCGGCGGTGATATGATTGAAAAGAGTGGAAAGTCTTCTGGTATACTTCTTGCAGCACTTATTTCAATGAACCTTGCGATTTTAAATATACTGCCGATTCCGGCACTTGATGGCGGACATTTATTATTTTTGTTTATAGAAAAAATTATGGGTAAACCGCTTGATGAGAAAGTTATTGAAATGATATCATCAATATTTTTCTCATTGCTTATTATACTTATGATACTTGTTGTATTTAACGATATAACTCTTCTTGTAGGAAAATAACAGGAAAGGAATTTTTAATGCCAAGAATAAATATTGCATTCGGTTTTACTGTGAATTGGGCTAAGTATGCTGCTTCTAGTATAGCTTCTATATTGTCAAATGCAAAAGATAGTGACGAATATCATTTTTATCTCATGTCAGATATGTTTTCTGCAAATGATAAAGAAATGTTCAATGGTTTGAGTAAAATAAAAAAATCAGAATTTAATTTTATAAAAATGGATAATTCTGAATTTGACGGCGCTATTCATGATTGGCTTGGAGTATCTTCTTCATACAGACTAAAGCTATCATCTCTGGTTAATGAAGATAAGATTTTGTATCTGGATTCGGATATTATGGCACGTGAGGATATTGCTCCTCTTTATTCTTATGATGTTTCGGATTATTACCTTGGAATGGTTGAAGATAAATGCAGTTATTCAATGAAAGTTCGTGTTGGACTAAAAGGTGATGATACGTTTTTTAACGGAGGATTGCAACTTATAAATCTTAAGAAATTCAGAGAAGATGATTTAGAAAAAATAATTTTTAAAAAACTCAGAGCCAGCGATTTTTATACTGATCAGGATGTAATTAATGATGTATGTCGTAATAAAATTTTGTCACTGCCTCTAAAATATAATATTGTTCCTTTGGCAACAAAACAATATAAAAAGAGAGAAGCAGAACGTGACGAAGCAATTGCTAATCCGGTGTTGGTTCATTTTGCGCTTAAACCATGGATGCATCCTGAAACGCCGTTTGCTGATGAATGGCAAAAATATTATCAAAAGGCGACCGGTGAACAACTGGATTTTTAAGATGAAGAACCTTCTGCAACAATATATTCTTTTTCAATTTCCTGCGCATCAAGTATAAAATCACATAATTCTCTTACTGCACCTTTTCCGCCGCCAAAAGAAGATTGAAAATTGCAGATTTCTTTTACTTCTTTAACAGCGTCACTGGGACAGCAAGCAAGCCCGACTTTTTCTAAAATACAAATGTCCGGAAGGTCATCTCCCATATAGCTTATGTTTTCATAAGAAAGATTATATTTTTTCATTAATTCTTCTAACGCAGGAAGTTTGTATTTTCTGCCTTGATAAAGCTCTGTGAAATTAAGATTTTTTGCTCTATGTTGTACAGTTCCGTTGTTTCTTGCAGTAATAATTGCAGTTATAAATCCGGAATTACGCATTCTTATAACTCCATGGCCGTCTTTCGCATTAAAAGTTTTATATTCAATTCCGTTTTCATCATAAGTAATACTGCCGTCTGTCATAACTCCGTCCACATCAAAGACAAGCATTTTAATTTTTTTTGCAGCTTCTATAGCACTCTCTTTTGTCATATAATCCTATCTCCTAATTTCACATTATTTATTTCTAATTATACCCCAAACGGAGGATTTAATCTAAAGTTTGTAAAGAAATTTATAATAAGTCCGTTAATATTATCATCAAGGAAAATATACATGTTACAACTATTACCAAAGTCAAGTACTCTTACCCCGAATACTTCAAATCCGCGCGAAGCCGTAGAAATCATTAATTCGTATATTGAGAAATATCACTGTGCAAATATGAGTGTTGATATTTCTTTTATGAATGTTTTGGATGCTTGTTATGTTTCAACTATGTGTTCGACAAAACATTTTATTAAATATCCGGAAGGTAAAATTAATTGGATAATATCATCGGAATTAGTCAGAGATTTTAATAAACATCTAGAGCTTGGCAATTCTGATTATACAATTTAGAAATTAAAACAAAACGATTAGAGATAGCATTTTGCTTCTTGTCCTTCAACACCCGCATAAAGTTCAACGTATTGTTTTGCAGGACTTGCATCAATTTTAGCAAACAAAACTTCTTCTATCTGGAAAAATCCTACATCTGCAGACATTTCGACAGAAATCTTAATTGGTTTCTTTTCACCGTGCTGTATTCTGATACGATTAATAGCATTTGCAGAATATTTGTGGATATCTCCGACGCGCGGAGTTGTATTAATAGAAAGCGGAATTCTTGCACGGCCCTTTGTCATATCGCACCCGTCTGCAATAAGTATAATTCCGGCTTCTGTGGAATGAATTCTTCTTGAGGACATATGTCCGATGATAGCCTCAATTACAATTGAGCGGATAATTACGCGTTTATGGAGATTATCCGGAAATACATGCAGCAAAGCTCTTTCAATCAGCGGTTTAGCAAGAATTACAGACATTTCTTCATGTCCTTGTCTTCCTATCATCATGCCTAAATCATGCATTAAACCTGCTAGGATGACTGCGCACATACTATCTTCAAAAGTTCCGATTTCTTCGTTTTCTAAAGATGTCTTAATTCCGCATTCATGCAAAATATTAAGCATTTTAATTGCATTGGCGCACACCTGTCTCATATGTACAGGACCGTGGTCATTATAGCCTAAACGCTTGATTGATACATTATTTGCGTAATCCTGCATTTCCTGCAATTCTTCGTCTTCAAACAAATAATGCACCAGTTTAAGGCAGTTAGGGTTGTTGTGTAATCTTTTTAGAATCTTTGATTCTACTGATATTTCTTTAACTGATTTCATAGCTCTATATTTATTATAACACGTTTTTTGAGGAAAACAAAAAGTAAAACTTTTTTAAATATCAAGCTACGAAAAAATTGTCAAATTTTCGTTCAAATAGTCCATTTTCGGAATATATCATTCAAAAATTTATGAATATATGTTATTATACTGTTAATAATAGTAGTATTGGAGAGAGGACGAAATTAAAAATGCAGGTTTCCAAAAGACTTGTTGTCAGAAAAGAAGTTCCAATGGACAATTCTAAAGATTTAATTACATCTTTGGATGTTGCTTTGGCAGAATATTATTGTAAAAATAATGATTATGAACATGGTTTAAAAACATATAGGGAGATTATTCCACAAATATTTGATGAAGCTGAAAGGTTTAAGGTTATTAACCAGTATACAAATTATGCTCTTCAATATGCTCAAAAAATGTTTATGGATAAAAAGTATATAGAAGCCATTGAACAATATAGAGAAATTATGAAATTTTCCGGATTTCCGGTTAGTATTTATAAATACATTGGTCTTTGTATGAAATTTATCGGGAATGCAGATTTAGCTATTAAATTTCTTAAACGTTTTGAAGAAGTTTCACCGGATAAAGAAGATGTTTATGTATATCTTGCGGATTTAACTTACACAGATATTAAAGATAATAAAAAAGCAATTGAATATTATGAAAAAGCGCTTGAAAAGAATAAAAACAACTATTCTATCTATAACATGCTTGGTCATTTATATTCAACCTGTTATCAAGATAAATTTAAAGATAAACAAATTGATTATCTTACACGCGCATATGAACTTGCACCGAATAATAGAATTGTTGTCAAGAATCTTGCATACGTATATGGTAAATTTGATGAAACGCAAAAAGCTGATGAATTTTATTCAAAACTTATGTATCTCAATCCGACTCATTCGGATTTACATGCATATGGTGCATATTTAGTAAGACACCAACGTTTTTCAGAAGGTTTTAAATTCCTTCAACATCGTTTCCAGAAAGAAGATTTAAAAAATGTTGCTTTCCCGCAGCTTCTTACAACTAAGAAGAAAAGATGGAATATGAAACTTGACATTAAAGATAAACATATTCTTGTGCATTTTGAACAAGGTTTTGGTGACTCTATAATGTTTGTAAGATTTCTTGATGAATTAAAAAAACGCTGCAGAGAAGTTTCTCTTGTTGTTCAAGGTTCTCTTGTAGAATTGTTTAAGGATTCAAAACTCGGGGTTGAAATTTATACAGAAAATCAAATTCCTCAAATTAATTATGATTATTGGATACCGATGATGGATTTGCCCATTGTATGTGAAACCCGTCCAGATACTATTCCAAAAGCCGGTGGTTATTTAAAGGTACCGAAAACAAAGATTAATGCATATAGAAAAGCTCATATTAATGATAATGATAAGATTAAAATAGGTATAGCTTATGAAGGTACTCTTGCAAGTAAAGAAACTGATAGAGATATTCCATTGACTTATCTTTATCCTTTAATGCGGCTTCCGGATGTTGAAGTTTATAGTTTTCAGGTAGATGATTTAACGCGCCAGATGGATATGGTGCCTGAGGATGCAGCACTTATAAGACTTGGTAAAACTTTTAAGAACTGGGAAGATACTGCTTGTGCAATGAATTGTATGGATTTGATGGTTACAACAGATAATGGTGTTATGAACCTTGCAGGTGCACTTGGTATTAAAACGTTTGGTCTCTTTAATAGAATTGTAGAATGGCGTTGGTTTAAGACTCAGGGTGAAGACATTGCTTGGTATAAGAGTATAAAACCATTTCAGGCACCGACTGCAGGAGCGTGGGATGTTCCTGTCAATCAGGTATTGGAAGAAATTGATAAAATTCGCTGTAAAAAAATAGCAGACAAGATTAAAGGAAAAGTATAAAATATAGTTTCTGATAAAAATCCGGTAAAATTTAATTTACCGGATTTTTATATTAGTTTAAATCTGCCGGACATTTGCCTTTTTTCAGTATATTAATAAGCGGATTAAGAAATTCTTCTTCGTCTTCGCATCTTGTTTTTAATGAGTAATATGCGATTTCTGTAAGCTCTTTGCATATGCTGAGAATCGGTGTTTTTCTTATTTTTGCCATAAGAGCATAGCGTGCTACATTAAAACGCAGATCGTTAATTTCATTAAACGAATATTTGCAAAGCATATTTTCAACTTCTTCTAAAGCTGCAGGTGAATACATAATCCCTTTATACAGCGCGGGAATAGAATATTCCAGTCCATCTCCAACGCAGTCGTGATTTCTGATTTCAATAAAATTCCTTAATCTGACTTCCGGAAAATATAGATTTGAATGAAGCTTCCAATCTTCTATTGTTGCGCAAAATCCTTCATGTCCTTTTTCCATGAACTGTTTAAATGTTAATTTGCCGTTAAGGTTAACAGTATGTCCCTGTCTGTTAATAAATATCATAGGTGTGTCAAGGAGAAGGTTTACATAATCTTTAAAACACATGCCGTCCTGGAATTTCGTTGCAAAACCGCATCTTTCGTTATCTGTATTTAGCCAGGCAAGTGCTCTAAATGATTTGTATCCGGTATCAACTCCTCCGCGGTATTTAGAATTAGCAAACATTGCAGTAGCAAAAGGCATCATAAGATTTGCTACGCGAAATTTTCTCATAGCATCTTCTTCGGAAGAAAAATCAATTCCGACTTGAATTCCTGCAGTTTCTCTCATCATTACGTCTGACAAAATTCCCCAGAGGTAATTTGCCATAAGAGCATATCTGCGTTTAGGAAGGAGCTTTATGTTTTTATAAGTCGTTGTCGGAGAAACTCCTTTATTAATAAGTTTTATTCCGAATTTATCCAAAACAGGTGCTAATGCTGTATCAATTTCTTCAACCCGTTTTTTTAAATCTCTGATAAATTCCTGCGGCTCAATGCTTAGTTCAATCTGGCATCCCGGCTCAAGTGTTATTGTATCGTGAAGTTTTTTTAATCCTATAATATTAATATCGTCTAAGATATAATCCCAGTTATCAGATTTGGCCATCTCTCTTAATAGCTCGCAAACACCGTATTCTCCGCTATATGGCGCAACTTCGTTTGTACACCTCACAAGCGGAATTCGCTCATATTCCATGCCGATTTTCCTTGAAGTTTTACACCCGAGTATAAATTCATCAAGAAGCTGGCTGTATTCTAAATGTTCTTCCGGTTTTGTTTTGCAATAGTTCACGATACTCTCCTTTCCCAATTATATCTTAAACAAGTTTTACACTACAAATATAAATGAGAATGAAAGTTTTAACATTTCCCTATTTGTATTATTATAAATACCATGGTGGATTATTTACAACGCGCAAAGTTTTTTAGAACAAAAAAAAGATTAGGGCAGAATTTTCTTATTAACCCTGATGTAATCTCTGATATTATTAAGTTTTCCGGGGTTACAAAAGATGATGTTGTGCTGGAAATCGGCCCCGGAGCCGGGTTTGTAACAGAAGAGCTTGTTAAATATGTAAAAAAAGTTATCGCGGTTGAACTTGATGAAGAGGCCATTAAAGAGCTTCAAAAGCTTAAATGTGATAATTTAGAGATTATACATAACGATATCCTGAAAACAGATATTTCTTCTCTTGCAGGTGAAAAAGTTAAAATAGTTGCAAATATTCCTTACTATATAACTTCTCCCATAATTGCCCATCTTCTTGGCGAAATAGATGATTTAGACAACAAAAACCGAAATAGTATTACAGATATTATATTAATGGTGCAGGAAGAAGTTGCCCGAAGGATTGTTGCAACACCAAACAGCCCCTCAAAACAGTATGGGCTTTTAACAATTTTGTCCCAATTCTGGGCGGACTGTGAAATTGTAAGACTTGTCGGGCGTAAATCGTTTTATCCGGCGCCAAAAGTTAATTCCGCACTTGTTTCTATGAAAATCAGAAAAGAGCCTTTGTTAAACCTAAATGATTACAAGTTTTTCAGGCGCGTAATAAAAGCTGCGTTTTCCCAGAGACGCAAAACCTTAAAAAACTGCCTAGTGAATTCGGGTTTTGATAAAATAAAGGTTGCAAATGCTCTTTCAGAACTTAATCTGGATGAAAACATTCGCGGTGAAAAGTTGTCAATTAGTGATTTTGGAAGACTTTCAGAATTATTATAAGTGTGATTAATATACAGTTCAGCGAGAAAATATTATTTTCTCGCTGAACTGTTGTATTTAACATATTTATCTGATTTTTGTATATATCCTATAAATCAAATATTCTTCAATATGTGTTTGGTAATATAAATATTTACTATCAAATTTCGGAGATAAGAAATCAGACATTTGTTTATAACTACTACCCGAAGATGACGGACTACTATTAGTGAAATAGAGATTATCTTTTATTGTATTTGGATCTACATTTGGCATTGCTTGAATAAGAGCATTGCAGATTGCATCTCGTGGAATTGTGCATGAACTTGCTCCTGGGTTAATTGTACAAGTTAAATTGCTAAGATATCTGATATTTTTTCTTGGCCCCCATTGTGTTTGAATGTCAGGTCTCCAGGTCATAGTAGAAGCTGCTGGATTAGTTAATGTAACGGTTATTCCATTATCACTTCTAGAAGTACTATATCGATTTAATGTCAGCCCACAAAGTTCTGTCATTCCAAAATTATAAGTAACATCATTTAAGCAGCTAATAATTTTATTTCTATCCAATTCAATGACATTCTCATCGTCGTCTTCATCACCTTCGTCGCCTAAGCCATCGTCTTCTTCAATAATTTCTTTGCAGGGGCTGTATTGGAAATTCCTGTCTAATACAGTATTAGAAACGGGAGTAACTCCATCTGCAATTTCTAATGGTGCTCTGAGTAAATTTTTTCTTGTTCTTATATATCTTTGACCGACAGCATCTGCAGCTTGAACTGTACCATTTGCAGCTACCATGAATTTGAATATATCCGGAGCTTCACATTCATCTCCATCATAGATGCAGCTTCTGTCTTCACCGTTAACATCATTATTAGTCGGATCAACGTCTACATAAATATCTGTTTGGTATGATGCATTCATACCATCACTAGATGAAGCGATTGCCGGAACAATTCTCCATCTCATGCCGTTTTTAGTGACAAATGATTCATTTGCAAAACCGTTTTGATAATCTTGGTTATTAAAAGCATAAGCTGTATCACTGCATTGCAGATTATTTTCTGAAATCCCCATACTAATACCCATTAGACTGCAGAGTTTTTTCTCTCCTGAAAAGTTTGCGTTACGATATCTTTCGTCTATTGGCATATTTGTATTAAATAAAGGATTCTCGCTGCAGTTTACATTATCGTCTGCGTCAGGGTCTTTGCAAACTGGGTATAATCTGGAATTTGAGGCTAAACTTTGTACTGTTTCGCTCACTGTATCGTATGCCTGTAAATACATCATTTTATTTTTATCCGGTCTGAGCGAATTAGCTGCCGGAACAATTAATGCTGCTGCTATACCAATAATGCCTAACGTTATTAGCAATTCTGCTAATGTAAAGCCTCTTTTCATTTTGAATTCCTCATTTATTATGCTCTTCTTATTACTCTAATAATATCATATTTAGCATACTCTGTGCAACCTTAAGAAATTTTTATAAATCAGACTAATGTTGTATAATATATTCGTATGAATGAAACATTACTTGAGACAATTAAACTTGTTCCAAACCAACCAGGGTGCTACATATACTATGATAAAGACGGTATTGTTATATATGTAGGAAAAGCAAAAAATTTAAAAAGGCGGGTATATAGTTATTTTCATAAACACCATGAAAGTGTAAAAACAAATGTTCTGGTCTCACAAATTGAAAAATTGGAATATATAATTACGGATTCAGAAGTCGAAGCACTGATTTTAGAGTCGCATCTTATTAAAAAATATAAACCAAGATATAATATTTTACTCAAAGATGACAAAAAATATCCTTATTTTCTGATAACAGATGAAGATTTTCCGCGTATTCAGGTGGTCAGAAAAAAGAATTTAAACCCCGATAAAGGACGTTTTTACGGTCCTTATACCGATGTTGGTGCAATGTATTCCACTCTTGATTTTTTAAAAAGACTTTTTCCGCTGAAACAGTGTAAAACTCCTAAATTTTCAAATCGTCCCTGTCTTTATTATCATATAGGCAAATGTCTTGCCCCCTGTCAAGGCAAAGTTACTCCCGAAGAGTATCAAAAACTGATACATCAGGTAGAATTATTTTTGAGCGGTAAACAGACTGAACTTTTAAAACAAATTCAAGTTCAAATGCAGAAATATGCTGAAACAGAGCAGTTTGAAAAAGCTGCCAAAATGCGTGACAGCTATCTGGATTTGCAGAAAACGCTTGAGCGGCAAAAAGTAGTTTATGAAAATACAAAACTCAATGAAGATATTATCTCTGTTCTTTATGAGGATGGTATTTTAGCTATAGTAATAATGATGATAAGAGAAGGAAGGCTTATTGACAAGAAAGATTTCTCATATTTTGTTGATAATGTTGATAAAACAGAATATTTTGAAACATTCTTCAGAGAATATTATACAAATCTGAAACTCGAATATCCTGATAAAATTATCTCACCTGATTTAGAAGAAGTTGGTGAAAAAGAGCTTTATCAGGACTGGTTAAAAATAATATCCGGTAAAAAGATTACAATAAGCTATGGACGGGGTAAATATAAAGAGCTTGCGGAGCTTGCACGAAAAAATGCCCAAAACCTTCTTGAAAATGCCAGATTAAAAAAGATGGCACAAATAAGAGATGATTTTAATGAAGTAGGTTCATATCTCGCTGAAAAACTCCGTCTTACAAACTTTCCAAACAGAATTGAATGTTATGATATTTCACACATTCAAGGTACGAATACAGTTGCATCTATGGTTGTTTTCCAAAACGGTTTGCCTAAAAAATCCGCATATCGCAAATTTAAAATTAAGACAACTGAAGGAAAACCGGATGATTTCCTTTCAATGAAAGAAGTTTTATCCCGCAGGCTTGCCAGATTGGGTCAGAAGAACTGGGAAAAGCCTGATTTAATTATAATTGACGGAGGCAAGGGCCAGCTTTCCAGCGTCATGCAGATTGTGGAAGAGATGGGGGTAAAAGTCGGAAAAGACGGAATTGATTTTGTATCTTTAGCCAAACGGGAGGAAGAAGTTTTTCTTCCAAATCAATCCCAATCAATTTTGCTTCCCAGAAATTCCAATGCCCTTTATTTAATTCAGAGAATCAGAGACGAAGCCCACAGGTTTGCAATAACATTCCACAGGGACTTACGCTCTAAGGATATTAAAAAGAAATAAGAATTTAATAACTGACCTAAATATAAGGATGATTTAGGTTAACGTCAGAGTCTTTTCTTATTGGTACATAACTAAATTTTGGATTTAGCAAGGAATATATTAAAATAAAAAAGTTTTTAAGCATAATAGTCTAACCTCTTATTATTTTGTAATCTTTCGGCTTGTGCTTTGACAGATTTTGCCTGACTTGCAACTTTATAATCCTGGCTTGAAGGATCTGCAGGAGCCAGAGCAGAATCAATCACTGTATTAGCATTATCAATGGTTTTTTGCGGATTTTTAGGATTTAATCTTGGCATACTAATAGAAACATGACCGCCTATTGGAATACCGTCTTTCCATTCAATAACAATTGGTCCGGTTAATAATCCGCCTGCTGCTTTATGAGCACGCTCATGAGCATATATCTCTGATAAATTCTTTCTGATTAATGCTTGTTGTTGGTTCTTAAAAGCCGGAATATTCATGAAATTCATACACATTCCCCCTTGGAATTTTTATTATACTCTTTTTTGTTAAAACGTCAAGAGGAAAATTGAAAAAACGAATTATTTTTAAAAAAAGTTTTTTTATTTGCATGAACGATTTTTAAAAATTTCTTGCAATAGCTCCAAACTTACTTTAGAATAATAATATAAGGAGTTTTCATCATGGCTGAAAAGAAAAGAATACTTATAGTAGACGATGATACTGAAATCAGGGATTTGCTGGAGTTTGATATATCATCAAGCGGTTATTTTGTAGATACGGCTTCAGACGGTCTGGAAGGATTAAATAAAGCGCTTAATAATACGTATGATCTTATACTTCTTGATGTCATGATGCCTAAAATGAACGGATTTGATGTGTGCAAAAATATCCGTCAGGCAAAAATTAATGTTCCAATTTTAATGCTTACAGCAAAAGGTACGATTGGAGATAAAACCAGCGGATTTGACAGCGGGGCTGATGATTATTTGGTTAAACCGTTTGATGTACAAGAGGTATTGCTTCGCATACGTGTTCTTTTGCGCAGAAACCAGCCGATTGTTGAAAATTTTAATTCTACTGAAATTTTAGAAGCAGGAGAAATTGAAATTTTACCTGATACTTTAGAAGCGGTTATTTTAAACAAACATATTAAACTTACACCGACTGAATTTGAAATTTTATATTGTCTGATGCAGCATTTTAATAAACCGGTTACACTGGCAACACTTTTAGAAGAAGTCTGGGGATATAGCAGTGACGAAGATGTAAGGATGCTGAGAGTTCATGTAGGTGCTTTAAGAAATAAAATAGAGCCTGATGCAAAAAGTCCTAAATATCTCCATACAGTAACAAATGTCGGATATAAACTTACTCCGTTCGGTGAATAATTCTGAGGGATTAATATGGTACAGTTTTTTAGCAAAAGACGTCTTAAAATTGCAGAACAAATAATTATTGTAATCTTTTTTGCAGTTTTAATTCCAATGACAGTGAGCGGAGTTATAATAAATAACATCAATCAGCAGTCAAATCGTGCGCAGTTACGTTCTGCCGCTGTAATGATTGCAAAAATAGTATCTGAGGAAATAGATGTTTTTACAAATTCTATAAATAATGAACTATCGCAGATTGCTGCAACGCTTGAATATTATAATTCTCCTGAACAAGAACAACAATATCTTGATACTGTTATGAAGAATCTTTCTTTTTACAAAGAATTGGCTGTAGTAAAACAATCGGAGCTTCCTAGATATGAAGTATACAGTATTCAGGATGATTATGCGGTATTTGATAAACCTTTGAAAAATGGTAAATACTTAGTTGCAGTATTAGATGTTAATAATTTGCAGGAAAATCTTTTTAAAACACTTACGAACGATAAACGTCAAATTTATGTTCTTGTCGGCAAAGACCTCATTGCATCTATTAACTATACAGAAGACGGATATAAAAACAGTATAAAACAGCTTCCGGAAAAACTTCAGGAGAATGAACCTGTTATATATGGTGATACAAAGAATCAGCCGCTTGTTTACCTTAAAAAGACAGAGCCGGATGTTACAGTTATTGTTAATACAACTGAGTATGTAACCAAACATACTATTGACTATAACCGTGATAAAATAATACTTTCAATCATTATAACAATGCTTACTGTATTTTTTGTTGTGGGATTATATACATATTACCTTTATATCAATATCCGTCAGCTTTTCAAGGCAATTATTGCAATATCAAAAGGAAACTACGAAAGAAGAATTAGGCTTTTGACTAATATTTTCACACCTTTTGAAATTGTTTTTCTCGGAAATGAGTTTAACAGAATGGTTAATCAGATTCATAAATCTTATATTCAGCTTAAAAAGAAGAATAAAGAGCTTAAGCAGGTTAATGAATTTCGTTCAAATATGATTGATACAGTAAGTCATGAGTTCAGAACTCCTCTTACAAGTATTCAGGGATATACTTCAAGGCTTTTAAGACAGGATATAGAAATAGATGAAGAAACCAGAATAAAATCACTTAAAACTATTAAAAGACAGGCAGAACGTTTGAAACGGATGATTGAAGATTTATTGGTTATTCCTGATATTGAAGGTGCACGGCTTAATTTTAATATGCAAAATATTCCGATAAATTCTGTGATAGAGAGTGCTATTATGCTGGTAAAAAATGACAGCAGAAAAGAAATTGTAAATAATATTAAGGATTCTGTCATTGAAATTGTGGCGGATAGTGATAGAATTGAACAAGTCTTTGTAAATTTAATAGAAAATGCTATTAAATATTCTAAAGGTGATACGCCGGTTATTTTAGATTATGAAATACAAGAGGAATACTTAGTAGTCAGTGTAAAAAATGATTATGATGTTATTCCGCGTGAAAAACTGAAAACCCTTTTTGATAAATTTACCCGTGTTGATGATTCAACAACGAGAACAACCCGTGGTACAGGTTTGGGATTGTTTATTGTTAAAGGTCTTGTTGAAGCAATGGGCGGCGAAATAAGGCTTTATTCTAATGAAGAATGTGGTTTCTGCGTAAAAGTCTTTATGCCGATAGCAGCATAAGTATTATGTAGAAATGTAAACCTTTAGCTTTATTATTGCGGTGCGTGATATTATGAGCTATAATATATACAAAGGATATATGTATCATTCATGCGTGTGACGAAAAGTTATATGGATATTTTATATTGTCGCAGGCTCAAATGCCTGCTGTTATTGCCTTCTAGCCTCGGGGGAGCCTGATGATAACTGGAGGTTCGGATGATAACCTTCGGTAGTGATTTGTCTGATTATATATTACAGCGTACACTTTCGGATAACACGCTTGGATTGAATAACTCTATTTTGCAGATGACAAGCGGTTATAAAATCAATCATGCTAAAGATAATGCTGCAGGTTATTCAATATTAACGGATTTGAATACAAAAATTAGTTCAATGCTTCAAGTTCAGCAGAATACCGAGGATGGGATTTCTCTTTTATCTATGGCAGAAGGCGGTTTGAATGAAATAGAGAGTTTGTTAGAACGCCTTAGAGAGCTTGCAATGCAGGCTTCAAACGGGATATATGATGAAATCTCCAGGGATGCAATGCAATTAGAGGCAGAAGGAATTATTGCTCAAATAGAGCAAATTCGTGACAATATTAAATATGATGGTAGGAATTTATATGAAACAACCAGTGCAACGACTTCATACAAAAAAGCTTTACAAATAAATGATACAATATCCAATACATTTACGTCCACTGCGGCAGGTGCACGAAAGATGAGTGCGCCTGCTTCAGTTTCTCTTTTTTCTTCTGACATACAAGGCAGTATAGATATTGTTGCCGGTGGAACAGAAGTTGTTACGATTGATGGTGTTGAATACACTGTGACAAATAAGTTGAGTAATACTATTAATTCCCTGTCTTATTCTAAAAATACATCTACCGGAGAAGTCACATTTCTGGGTTCTAATTTCAAAATACAAGCTTGTGACGGAGTTGAACATAATATAATTATTAACGGAAACAGTAATGGTGTTACAGGTGGAAATTTAAACGATAAAATTCAGGATTCTACAAATAATAAACAAAATAATTTATCCGGCGGAGACGGAGACGATATAATTATTACTAAATCAATAGGTGGTTCATCTATATATGGCGGTAATGGTAATGATACATTAACAGTAACGCGGGGGCAAAATAATGTTTGGGGCGGTGCCGGAGATGATATTATTCATATGGGCGGAAATAGTGCCGGAGTACGCGGTGAAGCCGGTAATGACACGATTTATGTAACAGGTACGGCTAATAATATTTATGGCGGTGATGGAGACGATTCTTTTAGTATATCTGGCAGTAATAATAAAATCTATGGTGACGCCGGAAATAATACTATTTTAGCTGATACAGGCAGTGGAAATATACGTGTAGATGTTGATAAAGCTAATGCATATGCTGTAAACTTTACTACTGCCGGGGAAACAAAGACTGTAGAAATTAATGGTATAAATTATACTATTAAAAGCAGTAGTTCTAATTCTACAATGATATATACAATAAATGATTCCGGTCAAATTAACTTCCGCTCAAATGGCTTTGTTATAAGAGGGGATATTAATAAAGCACATAATGTTCTTCTTTCCGGAGCAAATATAACTTTTTATGGCGGAAATCTGGCTGATACAATACAATCAAGCGGGCAATATAACTCATTATATGCCGGTGCCGGGAATGATATAATTTATACAAGTTCCAGATGGTCATACGTATGGGGTGAAGATGGTGATGATACATTAACTCTGGCAGGGCAGGAAATTACTGCTGATGCCGGCAGTGGAAATGATATAATTAAATCTGCAGGAAATTATAACTCTATTTTGGCAGGGGATGGAGATGATATTGTTAACATCACAGGGGGCTCTTATGTTAGTGCCTATGGCGGGAGCGGCAATAATACCATAACTAATAAGGGAAAAAAGACACTCATTGCCGGATTTGGAAGCGCTGATAACAGTGAAGTTGTTACTCTGAGCGATACATCAGAGACTAAAAATGTTACAATCAATGGAATTAATTATACGGTAAAAAGTCGGCATAATTCAGGAAATACTTTGTTCTATTCAGTTAATGATGTAACAGGAAAAATTACTTTTGGCGGGAATCTAATGGAGATAAGGGGACAGGCAGATAAAGAACATAATATTGAAATTCAAGGCTGGGGAAATTATGTATATACGGGGAATTTGAATGATACTATAGAAAACTATGGTTCCGGAGCGTACGTTTATGCTTTGGGAGGCGATGATGAAATAAAGAGTGCCGGAATTGATACGCGTGTTTATGGCGGTGATGGTAATGATAATATTTCCGTTGATGCAGCATATAACTATGCAAGTGGTGAAAACGGAGATGATACGATTACAATAAATGCAACTTCGAGTTATGAAATACACAATGGCGGTAATGGTAACGATATTTATAATATTAATATTAATACTACTGTTCAAGATGGCGGCGGGGATAATATTTATAATATTAATACTAATTATGCAACGGTTTCCGGTTCAACAGGGAACGATACTTTTTATGTAAATGGTAATAATAATACAGTACTTGGTGCCGGCGGTGATGATTATTTCATTATTGATGGAGATAATAATACTATAGACGGCGGGACTGATAATAACTTATATATAGATAACGGTCAAGGAACAACACTAACAAACGTAAACAGTGATCCTAATACCGGAAGTTTGAGTTTTAGTTACCAAAATGAAGTGAAAACTTTTACACTCAATGGAAAAACCTATACAGTGACTAATAATTTGGCCGGCAATAATACTCTTCAATATTCAATCAATCCAAATACCGGTGTAATTACAGTTAATGGTTCTGATTTAAAGATAGATGCTTCAGCCAATGAAGCTGCTATTTTAAATATTCGGGGTAATAATAATGTGATAAATGGCAGCAATCTTGCTGATAGAATAACTGTTGAGCAGGGAAGCGGTAATATTATAAATGGTAATGCAGGAAATGATATTTTAACCATGTCTTCGGCAGATAATAGTTTACAAGGCGGGGACGGGCAAGATACATTAAACTTGAATTCAAGCAGTACGATGGAAATTAATGGCGGTGCAGGTGATGATGTTATTAATGTAAACGGGAATAATAATACAAATATTATAGATACAGATGGTAATAATAGATTAATTTTGGGTGGAGATTCTAATGCCGCTGTTTTAGGTGATGGAAATAATGTGATAAATTCAAACGGAACTGATAATGAAGTAAAAGCCGGAGCCGGAAATAATAATATAACTTTAATTGGAGTTAACAACACCTTAACCGCCGGTAATGGTTCTAATAAAATTGGGATTGAAGGAGATGGAAATACATTAACTCTTGGTAATACTGTTGATGATGTAAATGTTTACGGAAACAATAATTCAATTACAATTGAAAATGGAGAAAGCCATATAACTCTTAATGGTAATAGTAACAGATTTACAACTCTAAGCGGTGATAAATCGATTGTTGTTCGGGGAAATTCAAACAGTATTCAGGGAGGAAGCGGAGCAGACGATATTCGTATTTCAGGTAATGCTAATGAAGCTGTGGGGGGTGATGGGGCAGATAGTTTTGTTGTATCCTCAGGTTCAGATAATATAATAGACGGAAGCGGCGGTGATAATACTTTGATGGATAATGGTGTAAACACTCAGAGTACTAATGTCTCTGTAATAAAAACATTCCCGTTTGAATTGAATGTAAAAGTAGATATTGGAAGCGGTTCTGATAAGTATATTACAACAAGCATAAGTTTTAATTTATATGATTTTTCTGTAGATTTTACTGATTGTAATACGTCTTTAGAGAGCTTGAATCAAATAGATGATATGCTCAAAAATCTACGCAGTACTATTGTTGATATTGGAAGCAGTATAAATCGTCTGGAAAGTGTTCTGGAAGCACAAAATATAAAATTGGAAAATATGATATCTACCCGCAGTACTTTAAGAGATGCAGACATTGCGGAAATTTCTTCAAATTATATTCGTTATCAAATTTTACAACAGGCATCTTCTACTCTTTTAGCAGCTTCTCATAATATTCATGCGCAAAATGTTCTGGGATTATTATCACAAGTAAATGTTGGATAAATATTAACAAAAAAAAGTGCGCCATTGCTGACGCACGTGTTTACTATATAAAAAGTTATTTTTGAATATCTTTTACTGATAATGCAATTCTGTGTTCTTTCGGGGTGAATTTCTTAATAAGAACGTCAACTTCAGAACCTACTTTGAACATATTGAAAGGATTAACATTCTCATCAGACATTTCAGAAACCGGAAGTAATGCTTCAACACCCGGGAAGATATTAATAAATGCACCGAATGTAGTTACTTTGTTAACAGTTCCTTTTACAATTTGTCCTTCTTCAAATTGTCCTTCAATTTGCTGCCAGGGGTTTTCGCCCATTCTCTTTAAGCTTAAAGAAATTCTCTTTAATTCATGATCAATTTTGATAATTTTAACTTCAATAGTATCACCCAAAGATAAAACATCAGACGGATGTTTAATTCTCTGCCAAGAGATTTCAGAAATCGGAAGAAGTCCGTCAATACCGTTAATATCAACAAATGCGCCGAAATCTGTAATTCTTACAACATTACCTGAAACAATCTGATCTTCTTCAAGAGAAGAAAGAACATTATCTACAACCTGATCTCTCTGTTCAGCAACAGCCTGTCTTTGAGAAAGGATAAGTTTGTTTTTCTTAGGATCAGCTTCAAGAACCTTAACTTCGATTTTCTGGTCAATAAGTCCGTCAAACGGAGTGCCGGTTCTGAGTTGTGATGACGGAATAAATCCTTTTAAATCAGCAACATCAACTAATACACCGCCTTTAACAGTAGAAACAACTTTTGCAAGAATTGTGTCGCCTTGAATTTTAGCGTCATTAAGTTGTGCCCAAGCTTGAGCAAATGCAATTCTCTTGAGTGATAATTGCATAGGATCATCATTGTTTTCTTCTTTTAATACATAGAATTCTCTTGTATCACCAATTTCTAATTCTTCTGAATCACTTGAAAGTTCTTTGTTTGATAAAAATGCTTCCATTTTAGCACCCTTAACGCTTACAAGATAACCTTCATTTTCTTTTTTAATTACTGTACCTTCAACGATATCAGCAACTGTGTTAGATTTAGCAAAGCTTTCTTCTAACAGCATTTCAAATTCGTCACGTACTTCTGTTGTTGTCATAATTTATATTCCTTTCTGTTTTGTTTTGGAAGAAGATTGGTTTAGAAGTTTAGAAGTTTATAAGTTTAGGAGTTGAGCAGAAATTTTAGATTATTTTTTATTGTCTAATATGTTTATCCAGAATCATCTTTTCTACTTAAAAACCTTTAAACTTCCATCCCTTATCCCCTTATTCTTTCTATTACTTTGTCTATTATTGATTGAGGTGTTGAAGCTCCGGCTGTAACACCTACAGTTTCAACGCCTTTTAATAATTCTTTGTTTAGTTCTTTATCATTTTCAATGTGAATTGTTTTAGTGCAGTCTTTTAAAATTTCTGCGAGATGAGTTGTATTGGCACTTTTTTTAGAACCTACAACTATCATCAAATCACTTTCTTTTGCAAGTTCCTTTGCTTCTTTCTGTCTCATGGAAGTTGACTGGCAGATTGTGTTATAAATTAAAACCTCTTTTGCAATCGTATTTAAGTAATTTACGACTAAATTTAAAGAAGAAACCATTTGTGTAGTCTGAACTACAACTCCTACTTTTTTATGTGATTTTATTTGAGCCTCATACGGCGCAAGCTCTTCTATGGTTGTCGCTACTACAACATTAGAAGAATATAAATCAGCATTAGCTTTTATTGCAATAACTTCCGGATGGTTTGGCTTCCCGACAATTACAACAAAATAATCGTTTTTTGCTAATTCAACTGCGCGCTGCTGTACTTTTTTAACATCAGGACAAGTTAAATCAACAACTTCAAACCCTGCATTTTTGATTTTTTCAAAAACATCCGGTGCCTCGCCATGACTTCTTACGATACAAATACCTTCACCTTTGGCGGGAATTTCATAAATAGTTTTAATTCCCAAATTTTCTAATTCTTTTATTACATCAGTATTATGTATTAATTCACCAAGAATATAAATATTTTTATCAGGATTTTCTTCTTTTAACTTTTTAGCAGTTTCAACGGCTCTTTTTACTCCGTAACAGAACCCTGCAAATTTGGCTAGTTTAATATTTGGATTACTCAAAAATTTTTTAATTCGCTTTCTAAAGAGACTAGAGGATTTTCCTCAGTAGTAATATTAAATATTAAACATAAATTATTTTCAAGTTATACTTTTATTTTATTATAACTTTTATAGAGTTGATGTATAATATAAAGGTTATGGATTAATCGGATTTTTACGATTATAAATAAGAGGTAATTATGCCAAGACTTCCGGAGTATTTAAAACGTCCAATTATTGATACAGAAAAAACAAAGACTGTAAGAAGAATTTTAAAAACAAAATGCTTAAACACAGTTTGCGATGGTGCTAGATGTCCTAATAAGAGTGAGTGTTATTCTCATAATACTGCAACATTTTTAATTATGGGTAATGTTTGTACACGCAATTGCCGTTACTGCAATATATCTTCTGCCCGTCCGGAATCTCTGGATAAAGATGAACCACGGCGCATTGCTGAAGCTGTAAAAGAGTTAGGATTAAAATTTGCTGTTATTACTTCTGTAACCCGTGATGATTTAGAAGACGGAGGGGCGGGGCATTTTAAGAAATGTGTTGAAGAAATAAGAAAGGTTTCTGATGCAAAAGTTGAAATTTTGACTCCTGATTTTAAAGGAAAAGAGGAAGCTTTAAATAAAATTATAGAAGCTAATCCGGATGTTTTTAATCATAACATTGAAACAGTTAAATCTTTGTTTAAAACTGCGCGGCCGCAGGGAAATTATTCATTATCGCTGGAAGTTTTAAAATATATAAAAAAATACTCTTCTATACCTGTAAAATCCGGTTTAATGGTCGGATTGGGAGAGACAATTGAAGAATTAGAAGAAACAATATCAGATTTAAAAAATACAGGAGTTGATATTTTAACGATAGGACAATATATTCAACCTTCGAAATTACATTTGCCAGTTAATAAGTATTATTCATTAATTGAATTTGAAAATTTGAAAAAACTGGTTAGTAAAGTTGGAATTAAAAATTATCAAATAGGTCCTTTGGTAAGAAGTTCTTATCATGCAAAAAAAAGTTTTGAAAGTATAGTGTATTAAAAACTGTTAATTTAAATGCTTGAGACAATAAAACTCAAAATAATGTCTAAAATTTTTTTATAAATTCTGATTGGCATAGATTTACATGCTGTGGTGATAAAATTCAAAACTTATTGCTTGAAATCAAAAAAGCGCAAGGATACTTGTTCGACAAAATGGATGCTTGAGGTTTTGATGTTAAGAATAACGCTTCATTGCAGATTTTAATTATTCCTTTACGGGAACAATTTGCAGTTTAAAACAAATCTGTAAGTATATATTCCCGAACGGGAATATATACTTGACAATCACTAAAAAAAGTATATAATATTCCTGTACGGTAATATTTAGGTAAATATGATAATAAAATCTGCCCAAGATATAGGAAAAATAGTAAAAGAAGCTCGCAAAAAACAAAATTTTACACAAGTGCAGCTTGCTCAGCTTTCTAATGTCGGAACGCGCTTTTTATCTGATTTAGAGAATGGTAAACCGACTTGTGAAATTGATAAAGTAATAAAAGTTCTGGCAAATTTAGGCATAAAATTAGAGGTAAATAATGGTTAAAGAGCTCTCTGTAAGGTTGTATGGTTTGCAAGTCGGAGTTTTAAGACTTGTAAACGGTAAAATGGAATTTACGTATGATGAAGGGGTACAAAATCAGATTTCCTTAAGTTTGCCTCTTCAGAAAGAACCGTTTAAAGAAAAAGCCTGTCGGGCTTTTTTCGGAGGGTTACTGCCGGAAAATACCAATATGCGTGAATTGTTAGCTAAAAAATATAATATTAACGTTAATGATGATTTTAAGCTTTTAAAAGAAATCGGACGGGATTGTGCGGGTGCGCTTTCTTTCCATGAGATGGAAGAGCCGCAAAAACATTACCAAATGGTAAAAATAGAAGGCTCGATTTTGTCAGAGGAAGAATTAAAGAAATATCTGGAAGAACTTCCTTATCGCCCGTATTTAGGAAAAAGATTATCGCTTGCCGGTGCTCAGGAAAAAACTGCAATTTGCGTTATTGATGATAAAATTGCTTTGCCGGATGATGATGTTCCAACAACCCATATAATTAAAACAGCCTTGCCAAAATATAGCCAATCTATACAAAATGAATACATTTGTATGAAAGCTGCAAAGGAGATGGGACTTGATGTTGCCGATGTTGAGATTAGAAAAGCTGAAGATATATATTTTCTGTTAATTAAGCGTTTTGATAGGAAATATTCTAATAATTTAGAGTGTGAACGTATTTTGCAAGAAGATTTTGCCCAAAGTCTTGGGGTTCAGGCAAGAGATAAGTATAAAGTTACGTTTAGGGACTGTTTAAAAGTTTTAAATCAAACCGCAACACCGGCAAATTCTAAATTAAAGTTCGTAAAACAGGTAATTTTTAATTATTTAATCGGAAACACAGATGCACATGCTAAAAACTTCTCTGTATACCTGACTCAAGGAGATATTTCCTTAACACCGGCTTATGACTTATTATGCTCGAGTATTTATGATTGCGACCAAAGAATAGCAATGAAGATAGGTAAAGCTAAGTATTATGCCGAGGTTGAAGCAAAAGACTGGGAAGTTTTTGCCCACGATTTGGATATATCGTATAAACTTGTTCAAACAGAACTTGCACGGCAAAAAGAACTGTTACCGAAGGTTATTGAAAATCTCGCAAAAAAACTGGATTGTGAAGTTGGGTTTAAGATTTTGAGTTATGTAACCTCACGGATTTGAAAGATTTAATAATAACAGCAGGGATAGCAATATTTGCCTTCTTTTTTTATTTTTTCATATAAATGGAGATAGCGCGTTAACGGTAATTATGTGATTAGCTGCGGGAATTAACTCCTTGCAAATCACTTCAGCCTCAGCTCACTCCCGCTCGACCCCGCTGACAAGGCTTTGTCTTGTGCGTGTTCTTAATTCTTGATACAATAAACCGGTAGTTTTATCAATGAGGGTGACAAGTAATTTTAATTTAAATAAGGCATATTAACATGTGTCACCCGACAATATGTTCTTTTCTTTTTGATTACTTTTTCTTTTTAGTAAAGAAAAAGTAATGGAGAT
>CALUVK010000002.1 GCA_944324205.1 Candidatus Gastranaerophilales bacterium
ACGGGCATTGGGATAAATTGTATTGAAGTTCTGCAGCAAGGCCGGTGAACCGGCTCTCTTTCGCTCACTATCGCTGCTTACGCAGCACGTTCGCGGCGTGCACCACGTTAAATCATCACCCTCCCCCTGTGGGAGGGTCGAAATCTTTGATTTCTGGGAGGGGTAAGGTAATAGTTTGTAGTGCAACGTCCAAAACCTGCTTCCTTCCTTACATTTACCCCCAATGTAACACAATATGTATTGAGTTACATTAGCGCACATTGAGACAGGCCGGTAGGCCAAAAAATTAGCAGGTAGTCATTAGACGGAATGCCTGTCGACAGTATGTCTACGTGCATAGCACTAAAATATGTATTAAGTAATATGCAATAAAAATATAATTAAAGGAGAGCTTATATGAAGAATAAACTTGGATTTACGTTGGCGGAAGTGTTGATTACACTCGGAATTATAGGTGTCGTCGCGGCATTAACTGCACCTGCGCTGGTGCAAAATGCTGGAACTGCTAAAGTCGGTCCAACTCTTGCAAAAGTTGTTTCAACAATAGAAACTGCTAATGAACAATTGCTTGCAGATGAAAATATAACGGATTTAAGTAAAGTTGCTCCGAGTCGTGAAGAATACTACGAAATATTATCCAAATATATAAGCGGCAGTTCATACGATAATGATAAAGGTGTTACTTTCACCCCTACTTCGCAATATTACAATGGCTATTATAATACTCCTTCCTGCTTAGAAACAGAAGGACACAATTATCCTTTTTACTTTTCAGAAAATATTACTTTGTTTATGTATATTTCAAAAGTACATGTTGAAAAAAAAGGCAGCTTTAAAGGGTATTACATGGATTTGTATGTTGATATAAATGGACCAAATGTTAAACCTAATATGATTGGTAAAGACATTTTTTTATTTATTGTAGATAAAGGAGGGGCTGTTATCCCTGCTGGTAGTAAAACTTGTCAGTGGCTAATGGGTGATGATGCTTATTATGAAAATAGCGATTATGGCAGTTCTAATAAAGGTGAGTATGCCTGTAATAAAGATGTTGTTACAACAGGTTTTGGATGCTCCGGTGCTATTTTTGACAATAATTTGAAAGTTATTTATCAGTAATATAAAATACGTAAATTTATTTTCTTTTTTATGAAAGTATGATAATTTTAAAAAATTTTTATGTTAGAATTTGGAAATAGAGTTGTTGTTTTACCAGATTTAAACTTAAATTTTTACTTATGCATAAATTTTATTTAAAATCCATGGGATGTAAATCCAACCAATTTGAGGGACAAGTTGTTGCTCAAAATCTGATTGATGCCGGATTTATTGAAGTAAATAAACTTGAAGATGCGGATTTTTATATACTAAATTCTTGCTCAGTAACACATAAAAGTGATAATGAGGCTATGTATCTTTTGCGTCATGCACATTCTTTGGGATTAAAAACTATTTTAACAGGTTGTATTGCACAGATTGAAAAAGAAAAATTATTAGATGAATTATATATTGATTATATTTATGGAAACGAAGATAAGTTTAAGATTGAAGAATTTTTAAGAAATGGTGAAAGTTGTGCCATAAAAGATTTAATGAATGAAAAAAGTTTTTGTAAAATTCAGCTTAAGGATACAACCAAAACAAGAATAAGTTTAAAAATTCAGGACGGTTGCGATAATAGATGTTCATATTGTATTATACCGTTTGGTCGGGGAAAATCGAGAAGTGCTGATGCAAATTTTATAACTAGAGAGATAAATCGTTATGTTTCTTTAGGTTATAAAGAAGTTGTACTAACAGGTATTCATATTGGGCTTTGGGGAAAAGAATTTAATAAAGAACTTCTGGATTTATTAAAAGATATTGAAGAAAAAACAACTATTCCAAGATATCGTTTAGGTTCACTTAATCCTCATGAAATAACTCCTGAACTTTTAGGTTTTCTTCAGCAAAGCAGCAAATTTTGTCCGCATTTTCACTTGTCGTTGCAATCAGCTTGTAATAAAACTTTAAAGCGTATGAATAGACATTATAGCGTAGAATTCTATCTTGATCAAATTGAAGATATTAATTCTCGTTTTAAAAGACCTTTTTTAGGAAGTGACATTATAGCCGGTTTTGTAGGTGAAACAGAAGAAGATTTTGCAACAACTGTTGAAAATTTAAAAAAATCAAAGTTGACTCAAATACATACATTTCCGTATTCAATAAGAAAAGGAACTGCCG
Source organism: Candidatus Gastranaerophilales bacterium (assembly GCA_944324205.1). Taxonomy (GTDB): domain Bacteria; phylum Cyanobacteriota; class Vampirovibrionia; order Gastranaerophilales; family Gastranaerophilaceae; genus CAG-196. The sequence goes on from CALUVK010000002.1 coordinate 2,227, forward strand.
CAGAAAAAATGGATGGACATTTGTCAGATGAAATAAAAGATAGCAGGGCTGATATTATCAAACGTATTTCTTCTGAAAAGTTCCAGCAATTTGTTAATTCAAACCTGGGGACAGAGGCAGAAGTTTTGATTGAAAAGCGTCTTGATAAACAAGGAAAATATAAAGGAATTACAAGAAATTATTTAACTGTAAGATTGAACGAAGGAGCTTTTAATACTTTACAAAAAGTTAAATTAACAAAAGATATGCTTATATAGCACTATAGCTTAAATCGATTTTTTCTTGAGGCTATAGAATGTTATTTATTACATTTTGTTTATGATAAAATTTTGACCATGACCAAGAGAATGAAACACAAGCAAGAAGTGCTGAATGCGCTTTCTGAGGCTCAAAAAATTGCTTTTGCACCGCTTACTTTTCAGGGAATTAATGCTCTTTTGGAACTAGGAATTCTAAAAGAGATTGATGCAATTCCTGCAGACTCTCAGACTCTTGCTAAAAAACTTAACCTCTCTGAATATACAATAAAGACATTGCTAGAACTTGGAGAAACTGTTGGTGTTGTAGAAAAGAAAAATAATGTTTTTTATATAACTCTTTTGGGGCAGACTTTTTTATACGACGAAATGACGAGAGTTAACTTTAATTTTGTTCGTGATATATGCTATCTAGGAGCTAATAAATTAATAGAATCTTTTAAAAACGGACATCCTGCGGGGTTGAAAGAGCTATACACAGAAGCAGAAACTATTTATACCCAAATATCAACTCTCCCACAAAAAATGAAACAAAGTTGGTATGAGTTCGATCATTATTATTCTGATAATTCTTTTGATATTGTATATGAAATTATTAAGTCATATGAAAAAATATTTGATATCGGTGCAAACACTGGGAAATTTGAACGTGTTTGTCTTAAAAACAATCCAAATCAAGACATAACCATGATTGATTTAAAAGAGAATATTGAATATGTAAAAGATACACCTGAACTTTCGGGATGCAAATTTTATCCAACAAATATTTTAGCGCCGGAAGAAGTTTTGCCGCAAATGTCAGGGGCCGTTTTAATGAGCCAGTTTTTGGATTGTTTTTCAGAGGAGCATATAATATTTATTCTGAAAAAGATTGCCAAATTTAGCTCTCAAGATATAAAAATCTACATATTAGAACCGTTCATTGATATGCAAAAGTTTGAGAGTGCAAAATATTCGCTTGTGCATACTTCTCTTTACTTTGCCTGTATGGCAAATGGATATAGCAAAATGTACTCCAAAAATGATATGGAAGAATTTATCAAAAAAGCAGGCTGGAGAATCTATACGGAATATAAAGGGCTTGGAGCGTACGATTATACCTTATTGGAGTGTGTAAAAAATGGCTGAAAAGTGGTTTCGCTTGCCTGAAGCCGGTGCAGGAGAAAAAAGACTCTTGCTGAGTTATTGGGCTTACAGAATTTTTGGAGCTTGGATTTTAAGAGTTATAGCAATTTTTGTTTCAATAACGGTTTTTTTGTGTGTAAAAGAGAGAAGAGAGGCATCTCTAAGATTTTATCGCATAATAAAAAAAGCTCCGCTTATGAGTTCTTTAAAGCAATTCATAAATTACGGAAATGCACTTGTTGATAAGTTTATATCATTTGCAGGTGATTTTGATACAGAGAGATTTATCATAGATAATCTTGAAATATATAATGGCGCTTTTTTTATTACTACTCATATTGGAAACATTGAAATTTTACGAAGTTTAATTAGCAAATTTAAAGATAAACGTATTAATATTTTTTTGCAAGCAAATGCTTGCAGAGTATTTAATAATTTTCTTAAAAAATTTGAAGTAAAAGTTAATGCAGAAGTTTTTCCGGTAGAAGAAATCAATCTGGAAACATCAATATTGATATCAGAAAGGTTGAAAGCAGGTGAGCTTGTTTTTATGGCCGGAGATAGAGTATCTGCCCAGAATAGTAATACCGTTTATAAAGCAGATTTTTTTAGAAAAAAAATCCCCCTTCCACTTGGGACATTAAGATTTGCATTGATGATGGAAGCTCCTATATATTTTATAGTATGCGCTAAAGAAGGAAAAAAATACAAAGTATCAACACGTAAATTTGAAAATTATAAGAAAAACAAAAAAGAAACAATTAATGAATTAAAAAGAGAATATGCAGAATTTTTAGAAGAATACACTTTAAAATATCCTTATCAATTTTATCATTTTTACGATATCACAGAATAATAATAATTCTATTTGTTAACAAGATAAAAAAAACCACTCGGTGTGTGTTTCGAGTGGGTTTTGTTTTCTGCATCCTAATGGTCTTTTTAGTGTTTATTATCTAGGAGTTTATATGATTTTTGGGGTATATTGCTATTTAGTGTTTCGGCTACACTTAAAGTGTGTATTTATATTATTGCACATAAGAATTTAATGTCAAGCACTGTGATTAAATATTTTTTTAAGATTTTATAAATTATCTTCAAACACAGTAGTAACAACAGTTTTCAGTGCTTAACAAAACTTAATAAACCGGTAAAAAGTATACTTTTTGCTAATAATTGTAATTATTACCCTTTATAAATCATGGCATGTATTTTGAAAGTAAAAATTTTTTTATCTGAATAAAATTTTTAACATCCGTATTGTATGTCAAGTCTGTTTGAAATATGTTTATCAACTGTAATTAATGCATCCGAACGTCCGATAGGAAGAGAGGAACATCCGACAGGTGCCATTAGTTTTTTTAGTTCTATATCAGTTGCAAGAATATAATTTACAAGGTTTTGTGCAACCTTATCAACATCGAGCCGTTTGACTAAATTATCGTTTTGAGCTGCAATTCCTGCCGGACAAAGACCTGTATTGCAAGCATTGCATTTGCCTGTATCACTGCCTACGCATCCGGCTATTTCCATAAGCATTCTTCCTGTAAAGACACCATTTGCGCCAAGGCAGATTAATTTAAATGCGTCAGCTGCAAAACTTCCTGTTTGTCCGAGTCCGCCTCCGGCAAATAAAGGGATTTCTCCTTGTCTACCTTGTTTTACAGCTGTTAAATAACAATCTCTAAGTTTTGATGTAATGGGATGTCCTGTATGATTGAGAGAAATCTCATGTGCAGCTCCGGTTCCAGCTGCCAAACCATCTAAGAAAAATCCTCCCACAATATTATAAGGATCTCTAAGCAAATTATTATAGACAGAAACACTTGTAACAGATGCTGCAACCTTTATTGCAACGGGAACTCTAAAATTAAATGCAGCATTCATTGAAAGAAACATTTTCTGAACGCTTTCTTCTATTGAATAAAGTCCTTGATGTGTTGGTGGTGAAAGTAAGTCTGCTCTTGGGACACCTCTTATTTCTTGAACATATCTTGCGACTTTGCTTGCCAGTAAAAGTCCTCCGTCACCAGGCTTTGCCCCTTGTCCAATCTTAATTAAAATTCCGGCCGGATCTTCCTGCATATCTGGCATGGCTTTTATAATTCTGTTCCAACCGAAATGCCCAGATGCAATTTGTAAAATCATGTATTTTACATAACGTGATTTAAGCAACTTTGTAGGAATTCCGCCTTCTCCTGTGCACATACAGATAGGAATACCCATTACTTCATTTAAATAAGCGGTTGCAATAGCCATTGCTTCCCACATTCGCCAAGAAACAGCACCAATAGACATATCTCCAAAAATAACAGGATAAATCCATCTGTTTGGTGGGAGTTGGGTTGTTTCAATTATATTATTTTCTTTAGTTTCAAAATTTAATTTTTCAGGTTTTAAAACTCTTCCAAAAGGCGTTCTAAGTTCAAAAGTATGTCTCTGCGCATCAAGTGAAGGGTCTGTCATTTGAGAAATTCTTCCGACTTTTATTTTATCCAGAGTTCTGCCTTCAGTATTTAAGTTGGAGCGTCCGCCTTTTTTAAAGGAATCGGCCTTTACAGCTCGATATACAACAGAATATTTATCATCTTTGTTTCTTACAGCCTTTATTGCGCCGTTAGGGCACACATTGGCACACATTCCACAACCGCGGCAATAGTTCTCTAATGAGATATTTTGTTTAATAACAAGTACTCGTTCAGGTTTACTTTTATTAGTAATAGAGTTTGATTTTCTTATTTCAACAGCAGGTTTTATAGCATTAAAAGAACAAGCCGCAGTGCATTTACCGCACTGAATGCATTTGGTCTCGTCATATTCAATTATCCAAGGTAAATCACTTTTATGAATGTCGTTTATTTTTACTGCTGCCATCTTTCTACCGTCAAATCATCTCTAACTATTATTGTTTCATGTTCATTTGGATAAATATCCTGCGTGATATCTCTATCGGGCATTAAATCATTTATTCCAGCAACTTCTGAAGTCATAATTACTGTATCTTGATGTTTTCCTATTACAACCGGTCTAAGCTTTTTGGAATCACACACGCAAAGAAGCTCTTTATCTGGAGTAACTGCTAAAAAAGTGTTCGGTCCGTTTATTTCCAGATTTGCAAGAGAAGCTTTTATTCTAAGCAATATTTCCCTATTATCTCTTTTAATAATTTCATCGTAGGGAAGAGGAGTTATAGCATGTTTAAAGTACTTAAGCGGCCATTTTAGAATTTTATGTATATAATGAAGTGTATATAAGAGGCATTGAGAATCTGATTCAAATCCTATATAGCCTTTATAAAGTTTTTCCTGATAATCCTTATTTTTTTCAAAGAAAGTATTTTCTCCATTAACAAGTCCCGTATAACCTTCTAAAAAGAAGGGGTGTGCAGCATACCTTACAATTCCGTAATTTGTATTTTGTCTGCATTGAGCTGTTATTATGCTTGCTGTTAAATCTCTGTTGTCTTCCCAAAGGTTGAAATATGTTCCTATATCCCTTGGACTTCCTATTTCTTTTAAAGTTAAAACATCTGGCCAAAAAGAATATATATATCCGGAGTTAGTTTCTTCTAGGGTCTTGCGAAGTCTAATAGCTGTATTAATAAGCAATTCTTCTTTTTCTTCTTGTGTAGCATGTTTGAAACTTTTTGGATACTGTAAAACTTCAAACATATAATTAGGCATAGCTTCTATTTTTAGGCCTTTTTGGTTGTTAATGCTGGGTGACCACTGCATCACTCTGGAGAATCCGACTTCGCGTAAGATGTCTTCTGCAAGTCTAGTCCCTTCAACTGTAGCGGCCATTGATAAAAGAGGCAAGTCTTTGTAATTTTCAAAAAGACCTCCCATATCCTGCATTACAAAAGCAAAACCGGAGTCATCATGTCCTTCTTGTTGGCTCCTCATAAGTTTCAATGCTATAGAAGGATGTAATTTATTTTTAGATTTTATTGCTCCGATTCTGCACATGTCTATACGATTGTACTGTTTTTATAATAATACGTCAAGTTTTTATTAAAAGTTGTTATATAATAATTTATATGATAATATGGTAAAAGAGAGGTTTAATATCATGCAGCATAACATTTTGAGAAACTCTAATATTACAAAGATTTTTTTGATATACGTACATAACGGTGCAAGAAAAAGAGAAGTTGTGACATTGCGCTTTATGGATAATAAAGAGTGCTATTTTGCATCTCCTACTCCTGTCAAATTTGATAAACCGAAAAGAAAAATTCCGGCGGAATTGAACGTTTTTACCTCTGACGGAGTTTATAAAACAAAAGTAACTCTTTTGGATACAAACATGTCGCTCAGAGAAGTTTTATATGAAGTTAGTATACCGAAGTCTTGGGATTTTGTTCAATTAAGAGCAAGTACGCGTAAACTGGTGCAACTTCCGGTTACAATAAAATTTAATGATGGGTTTACAATAAGTGCTACAACCTATGACCTTTCACTGGGCGGAGTTTCGTTTTTTACAAAAGAGCAAATCTCAAGTATTTATAAAAAAATTAGCGGGATATTAACATTAGAACTTCCCAAGAATACCTTAATTAATTTTCCAGATGGGAAAATGACTGTCGAAACAAAATTTGTTCGGGAAAGAAACGATATTGAAGAACATTTTGATGAATCCCTTGTTATCTTTAAGTTTATTGGTGTAACACAGGATGATGATATTGTTCTCAAAAATTTCTTAATCAAACTGGATTAATAAATTTGACTTTGTTGAAATTTGGACTAATAATATTATATACAAGAAGGTATTTAAATGAAATTAATAAACAGACTCAAAGTTTTTGAACAGAAATACGTTTTTTTAAGGTGGGCAACGGGAGCTGAATACGGTAAGATTACGTACGTCGGTGAAGATTATGTTGAGTTTAATATTATTGACGTAGATACAATGGAATATAGAGAAACTGTTATAATTAACTCTGCTCTTATTTTAGAGGCTATATTTGGCGGTCCCGATATTGCAAGAATTGTTGCAGAAATTTCTTCTATGTTACCTGATATGTAATTTTGTAATATAATAATTACGATGGTTACAAAAGCAATAACAGCAGCTGCAGTTGGAATAAATTCTTGTAAAATAGAAGTGGAAGTTGATGTAGTAAATTCGCTCCCCGGAATGAGTATTGTCGGACTTCCGGATAATGCTGTAAGTGAAGCTAAGGAGCGTGTGCGTTCAGCAATAAAAAATTCAGGCTATACATTTCCATCAAGTAAAGTCGTTGTGAATCTGGCGCCTGCTGATATTAGAAAAGAAGGTACAAATTTTGATCTTCCAATAGCTGTTTGTATATTGAAAGAAGAGGGAATTGATATTCCTGATGATGAAAAGACTGCATTTTTAGGGGAACTATCTTTAGATGGTTCATTAAGAAAAATTAATGGTGTAATATCACTAACAAGCGGATTAAAAGATGCGGGAGTAACAACCGTTTTTGTACCATATGAGAATGCAAAAGAGGCAGCCCTTGTGCAAGGTATAAGAGTCTTCGGTGTGAAACATCTTGGTGATATCGTATCGCATTATATTGAGACTCCGCTGGAAGGAACTGTTGTTGATATAAATAATTATCTTAAAGAACATGCAGAAGAAGATTTTGTATTTGATTTTAAAGATGTAAAAGGCCAGAGTAAAGCTAAAAAAGCTCTTGAGATTGCAGCAGCGGGAGGACATAATTTACTCATGACAGGTTCTCCTGGTTCCGGCAAAACTCTTATGGCAAAATGTCTTCCGTCTATTCTCCCGCCTTTAGAACTTCAAGAAGCGTTAGAACTTACTAAAATTTACAGTATATGCGGTCTTTTAAATCCAGAGGAGCCGCTGGTGATAAAACGTCCGTACAGAGCTGTTCATCATACAGCTTCACCGAACGGAATCATAGGCGGAGGTACAAATCCAAAGCCCGGAGAAATTACACTTGCGCACAGGGGCGTTTTATTTCTGGATGAAATGGCGGAATTTCCAAGACAGGTTTTAGAGGTTTTAAGGCAGCCTATAGAAGATGGTGAGATTGTTATTTCAAGAGCAAAAGTTTCTATAAAATATCCGGCAAAGTTTATGTTAATTGGTGCTATGAATCCCTGTCCATGCGGTTTTTTAGGTGATAGGGAAAAAGAGTGTTCTTGTACTGATTTTCAAATCCAGAGATACAGGGCAAGACTGTCGGGGCCGCTTCTTGACAGAATCGATTTAATTGTTAATGTTCCAAGACTTACAACGGAAGAACTTATAAACACAAAAACTGAAGCAGAACCTTCTTCTGAAATAAGAAAAAGAGTTGTTACTGCACGAAAAATCCAGGCTGAAAGGTATAAAAATGAAGGTATACTGACAAATGCAGAACTAACTTCTAAGCAGATAAAAACTTATTGTGTTCTTGATAAGCTGAGTTCTGATTTTATGAAAGAGGCAGCTCAAAAATATATGTTATCGGGCAGAAAGTTTAATCGCGTATTAAAGATAGCAAGAACAATTGCTGATTTAGAACAAAAAGAAAACATAGAACTTAAACATTTGACAGGAGCTCTGCAATATAAAGTTGATATGAATTAAAAATTTTGATATAATCAGGGAGTAAGAAAAGAGAGAGGATTTTATAATGATTAATAAACGGGGTTTTACTCTTGCAGAAGTTCTAATTACGATTGGTATAATCGGTGTTATTGCGGCAGTTACATTGCCAGCTTTAAACAGCAACCTGATTAAGAGCCAGTTAGAAGTACAGACAAGAAAATTCTATTCGCAATTTACTAAAGCATTAGATTTATACAAAGTTGACAATGAAACCGATGTACTTGTAGGTTCCGGATTTTCAACAAAAGAATTTGTAAAAAAATATTTTAATGTTGCTGAACAATGTACGAAATTAACAGATTGTTATGCAGAAAAATATAATTCTATAGATTATAAAAAAAATGTAGAACCAAAATGGTTTGATGTCAAGCATACATATGAATTAGCTGATGGTACTGTTTTTACAGTAGGAACCGTATATGATGAAAATGATTCTCCAATAGACGGCCCCACTCCTATAACTTTAACGTTTGATGTTAATGGAAAAAAAGGACCAAATAAAATCGGATATGATTTGTGGAGTACTAGTGTGTATTATGATGGCAGTGTTGATGATTATAACCCAGAAACGAAAGAAAGCTGGACTCCTGACGAGTTAAAAAAGACTGTAGAAGATAGATTAAAAGTTTGTATAAAAGGAGAAAACTACGGTGGATGTTTTGGGCACTTTATGCGTAACGGATTTAAGTTTGATTATTAATCGTGGAAAAGAGAAGGTTTGTTTATAATTATTCGTTGATATTAAAGAATTTAGTACAATATTTGCCTTCCAGAGGGATAATGATACTAAATTCTTTTTTTATCATACCCCTTTTGACTCATATTCTTAATACGAAAGAAGTTAGTATTTATTTAATTGCGCTCCAAATATTAAATCTCATATGTACTCTTTCTTTTGATTGGATTGCAAAAGCAGTTTTGAGATTTTATGAAAAATACGATTTGCAAGAAAGACAAAATGAATTCTTATCAACAATTTTCTGGCTGTCTGTTTTTGTATATTTGATTGTTTTTGCTTTGTATATCTTTTCAAAAGATATATTAACTACAAGGTTTGCGGTGAGTAATATTGTTTTTGCTCTTACAATAATTCTTGTAATTCCTTGTGGGATAAGACAGGCTCTTTATCAAATTTTACGCACAAAAAATAATTATATGCTCTATACTGCAAGTATAATCATATATCAGCTCTTGTTTATTGCAGGTTTTCTTGCTTTAACAAATCTGTTATCAAATGCTGCAGCCATAATTCTTGCAATGATTGCTGCAATTATGATGATTGATATTTATATTTTTTATTCTTTAAATCTAAAAACTCAAATAAAATTTATATATAATAAAAAAATACTTTTTGAAACTATGAAATACGCACTCCCTCTTGTTTTAACAAGTTTTTGTTACTGGGCACTTTTTCATACTCCGAAGTTAATATTTCAAAGTTCCGGGCAATATTTAAATACTTCTGTATTTGGAATTGCCTGGACTCTTGCTACAAATACTCTAAACCCGATTGCCAGCTTGTTCATGTTTGTAAATTTTCCGTTAATAATTAAAAATTTTGAACATAATAAGAACATAAAAACTTATGTTACCAGCGTAATTCAAATATATTTATTTATTTTGTTTCCGCTGCTTGCCGGGATTTGTTTCTTTTCAAGTGATATTGTGAATATAATACTGCCAAAAGAGTATCATGCAGTGACAGTTTATTTTCCGATTTTTGCAATTATGATATTCCTGCATGAAATGATGAAGTTGATAAATATCAAATATCATCTGAAAAACAACACATATATAGAAACAATATTCGGAACAATTATTATTGCATTCTCCTGCATTATTAATATGCACATTCTTATTAATTCACCTATTCTGGGTGCAATAATAATGATTATAACTGAAATAATACTAATATTGATAAATGTTCAGGTAAGATTTAAAAATTTGAATTTCATAAATTATAGAAAAGTAATTAATACTATCGTAAAATTAATTCTTACAGTGACTATGTGCGGAATTATAGTAGAATTTGGGTTTAATAATATAAATAATATTGTAGCAATTATTAAAATAATTGCTTATCTTTTAATGACGTATACAGTTTTATACGGCTTAAGGAAAAAAATTCTTTTTTAATTAAATCAGTTTGCTTAATATTTCGTAAAAAAACCTTTTTTAAAATCTATTTTAGGTATAAAATATACATACCGACTGTTACAATAAAGAAAGGATTTTCCCGATGGTGCTTGAAATGACTTATCCTCAGCTGGAACGTGCAGTTAACCCGACTCACGATATCAGGCTGTTTGCAGGACGTTCTAACCCTCAATTGGCTCAAGAAATTGCTGATTATCTGGGAACTACAATCGGTCCTATGGTTGTTAAGAATTTTGCGGATGGTGAAATTTATGTTCAAGTTAAGGAAAGTATCAGAGGCGATGATGTTTTTATTATTCAGCCTTTATGCAATCCTGTTAATGAAAACCTGATGGAACTTCTTATCATGATAGATGCCTTCAAGCGCGCAAGTGCTAAAACAATAACAGCGGTTATTCCTTATTATGGATATGCAAGACAGGATAGAAAAACTTCAGGGCGTGAAGCAATTACTGCAAAATTAGTAGCAGACCTTTTAACAACTGCTGGTGCAAACAGAGTTCTTGCAATGGATTTGCATACCGGCCAAATTCAAGGATTTTTTAATATTCTGGTTGATCATATTTTTGCAACACCTATTTTGGTAGATTATGTAAAAAGCCTGGGGCTTAATTCTGATGAAATGGTTGCAGTAAGTCCTGATATGGGTGGCGCTAACAGAACAAGGCATTTTGCAAAAAATTTAGATTGTCCGATGGCAATAATAGATAAACGCAGAGATAAGCACAACGAAGCAATAGCTGCTCACATTATTGGTGATGTGGAAAATAAAGTTTGTCTAATGTTTGATGATATTATTGATACTGCAGGAACAATCTGTGAAGCAGCAAAACTTCTTAAAAGCAAAGGCGCAAAAGCTGTATATGTAGGTGCAACTCATGCTGTATTCTCCGGACCTGCAATTGAAAGGTTAAAAAATGCACCTATTGAAGAATGCATTATTACCAACACAATTCCATGGAAAAAAGAAGACTTACCTTCAAACGTAAAGCAACTCTCTATAGCACCACTTTTAGGTCAGGCAATTTCGAGAATCCATGACGACGAGTCTATCAGTTCACTCTTTGGTTTTGAAAAAGAGATGAAAGTATAACATAGATCCCTGTATCATTTACTGTAGAGTATATAATAAAATTTTATTATCGTAATTAAAAAGGGCTCTATGTTTTACTATCAATCTTCCATCAAACAATCTTGGCTCTATAAACTTAAACTTCCCTGATTAAAATGTTTAAATCTACATTTAAAACATTCGCAATATCAATAACCTTAAGAATTGTAGGGTTGATTTTGCCAGTTTCGATTAAGCTTATGGAGTTTCTCGAAATGTTAGTAAGCTCTGCTAGCTTTTCCTGAGAGATGTTACGTCTAAGACGTTCACTCTTGATGTTAATTCCTAAATTTCGTAATCTATTCTTTTCTTCCATAACTCTACTATTGTCTTTTATTGTAACTAATTTTTCTATATAGCATTATAGGTTCAAATATATCATATTGGTAATTAAAAAAAAAGAAGCCTTATTTAGAAAAAAAATAAGGCTTCTCTTATATATAAGGGCAGACTTGTAGCCGCCCTTTACCACCTAACGTCTCTCAGAGAGTCTTATCTCCTATAAACAAGCTTATGTGCAAGTGGACTTTTGGTGGCGCAAATTGATTGATTGATTGATTGATAACATTTATACTATAAGTTGTTTAGTAAATAATTTCATTAGACAAAGAGACAATGTTGAAAACTTCAACATTGTCTCTTTGGAGTAATTAGTTAGTTTATTTTATTCTTCCATATCGCCAGCAGTTGGACCATATTTTCTTATTGTAGCATTTAATAGGTTTTCATGGTGTTTTTCTCTATATATCTGGCATAAGAGTTTGTAAGCATGTTTGTTATATGGATTTTGCTGTAGAATTGTATCTAACTGTTCAATCGCAGAATTAGAACGTTTCATATAATAATCAATTAAAGCCGGAAGAATGATTGTTTTATCATTCATGTCTGTTGCACAGGCAATTTCCGCACAGCTTTTTGCTTTATCAAATTCTTCGGCATCTAAATACATTACAGCAACTTCATAATATACTTCAGATTTGCTTCTTAAATCTGTTTTCATTTGAGCAACTGCCTGATATTCTTGAGCTGCTTTATCATATTCGGCACGTTTTCTGTATTGTTCCGCAAGAGCAAGTCCAGTTGCTATATCATTTGCTTTAACAGCATCAAGATCAGGAGTTTCATCATCTATTGGTACATTTAATGTCGCTAAAATTTCGTTTACAGTAAACATTTGTGTCTTTTCTTCCTGTGTAGGAGCAACATCCGTGACATCTGGCACAACTGAATAGATAAGTGCAAGTGTTTTTAAGTCTCGAGCAGTAATTTCTGTATTAAATTTGATACCTATTGGATACATAACATCATATATGCTAGGGCTCTTTCCTGTTAGGCCTAAAGAACGTCCTATTTCTTGCAAAGCTGAAGAGAATAACTGCTTCGAATCTTGTACTTGATTTTTTTCATTGTGCAGCTTAAATGTAATAACAGAATCAGTGATAGTGTTGCCATTAAGTGAAAAAGCCTGGCTTCCGATAGATTTTTTACCATCATCTTTATTTGTAAAATAGCATTTCATTTGAGCTTCTTCAGGCGTTTCAACAAATGTAAATCTTACTAAGCCTTCACTTGCTCTTTCCCAGCTTTGATAAGCTCTCATTACAACTTCTCTATAATAAGAAGGCATATCTGCAGAATCCTGTATATAAACCCTCAAAGGAAATGACAGCTTATTCCATCTAACTATTTTGCCGTTAGCCACAACTTCTCTAAAATAACTGTCAATTACAGCAGCCTTTATAGTCTTTTCACTCATTGATTTATCATAACCCAGGGTAATTGCGTAAAAATTCTTAAATCCGAAATTCGGAGTCGGTTCTTCCATTTTATTAGTTATTTGAAATAACGAAACAGCACCGGCTGCGACCAGAAGAGTTGAAATAATAATCTTTTTCATTTTTTAGGATACCTCTTATTAATTTATTGTCACTTATTATTATACATAAAAAAACACAAAAACTAAATTTTTGCGCTTATAAAACTGTTGTTGTTTCCTATTAAGGAAGAATTTATAGAATAAGTTTTTAGCGCAGTATAAAGTCCGATTGCAGAACCGTTTGAAAGACCTCTTTTTCGCATAATGTCTATAAATTCTCTGGCAGAAACATTGTTATTGTTCTGGTTTCCTTTACCCAAGATGCTATTTAACATAGAGGGGAAACGATTTGCGGAATAATTGCCATACAAAGAATTCATTGCAGCTCTGTAAGAATTCATATCTGTATATTCCTCCAGTGTAATATCATATTCTCCGTTTGCCAGATCATAGAGGGTTTGTCTATCAAGTATAGCCGGCAAATCAGCAAGCTGTCGATTGATAGAATCTAAACCGTTTAAGGATATAGAAGATGATACACTGGCTGTTACACTTTCTATTGACGACATATTCCTAACCCTTTTTAGCTATTATATCATATTTGGAATAATTTTACAATTATTATAAGACTTGAAAGTTTAACATTTTTAAGGTAAACTTTATACATTAAGGAGGGTATATGCACGAATACGTATTCAAAATGAAAAAAGGTGATATCGAAATTGAATTAAAATCGGACGATTTAGAGTTTGTGGAAGAACAACTTAATAAATGGCGAGAAGAACTTTTGCAGGATAAATAATTATGTCTGTATATTCATTTAAAATTAAAAAAGGGAAGTATGAATTGTCTTTGTCTACCTCTGATAAAGAGTTAGTTGTTGAACAATTTGCACTCTGGGTTAGAAGTGCTTCTGATTATGTGCAGAAGCATAAAGTTCAGATGTGCAAAGATATGGTCAATGAACAAATTAATAACGAAAAAGAGATTACGCAAAGAAAAATTGACGAGCAGCTAAAAAGAATGCCAAAGCCGGAGCCTGTAGAAGAAGCTCCTGTAAAAACAGAAGAAAATGTATCAAATAAAAATCTTGATATATTTTATGCCCCTCCAAAAGAAGATGATGAAGAGATTAAACATACTGTTAATGAGGTTCAGGCAGGAGTTTTTGATAATATTTTAGAACAATCTATAAATAAACCTCAGACAGAACTGTCATTTAAACCAAGTCCTTCAATTAAAAAAGATAATGCTTTTTTAAATTATATCAGTGCAAGAAAAGTTGAGAGAAAAATGGATTACCTCTTACTTACGGCGTATTATTTTACGCAATATGAACAAAAACCACGTTTTACTCTAAAACAACTTAATGCAAAATTGATGCAAAATATTGCTGTTATTATTGATCATAGCGTTTTGCAAGAAGCAATTAATAGGGATTATATAGAATGTTTACCTGATTTGACGGGGCTTGTAGGAGCTTCGGAATATCGTTTAACAGCATATGGTGAGAAAGTTCTTTTAGATGAATAATAAAACGGTGGCAGTTGCATTATCAGGCGGTTTAGATAGCAGTGTTGCGGCTTTTTTATTAAAAAAAGAAGGGTATAATGTTATAGGTATAACAGCAAGGACTACAAATACTGCAGAAGCCGATGCTGTTTTAGAGAATGCAGAGAATATTGCAAAAAAATTAGAAATACCTTTTTATCCTTTTGATGCTGTAGAAATTTTTAAAGATAAAGTTCTAAAATATTTTGAGAATTCTTATAAATCAGGCAAAACGCCAAATCCTTGTATTATGTGTAATAAATTTGTAAAATGGGGGGCCTTGTTTGAATACGCGCTTAATGTTTTGAATGCGGATTTATTTGCAACCGGACATTATGCTAATATAAAGAATGTTAATGGCGTTTACAAGCTTTATCCCGCATCTGATGAGCACAAAGATCAGCTTTATTTTTTGTTTGATTTAAATCAGGAACAGTTAAAGCAGACTATATTTCCCCTCTCTCATTTAAAAAAAGATGAAGTGAGAAAAATTGCGGAAGAAAATAATCTGCCAAGCAAATCCGCTAAGGAAAGTCAGGATATATGTTTTATAAAACCGCCATTAACTACAAAGAAGTATTTAAATAACATTTTAAAATCTAAAACAGGAGATTTTATAGAGAAAAAAAGCGGAAAAAAGCTGGGAGAACACCAGGGCTTTTGGAATTATACAATAGGACAGCGAAAGGGGATTGGCATTGCTGCTCCGGAAGCACTTTATGTTATAGAAATTGATGCGGAAAATAACATTGTATATGTTGGTTATAAAGATGAGTTATATTCAAAGAGTCTTTTATTAAAAAATGTAAATTGGAGTTATTACCGGGATTGTAATTCTTTTGAGGCACTAGTAAAGATCCGGTATAATATGCAAGCAATCCCTGCAAAAATCGAAATCTTAGATAATACTTGTTGCAATATAGAATTTCTTGATCAAGTTTCTGCTATTTCAAAAGGACAGGCATGTGTATTATATGATAGTATAGATGGACATTTACTTGGCGGAGGGTTTATATAGTTCTAGAAAAACAGGCTTTCTATATTTAATTAGAAAGCCTGTTTTTTTTAAGTTAATATTTTTATTTTTTTACTTCTTCTTTTACCTCTTTTGGCTCAGGTGTAACAGGTTTAATAACTCTTTTAGGATTGAAACTTTCATCTAGATATTCAATTTTAGCATTTTTCATTAAACCTTCTGTAAGTTTTTTTAGTACTTCGATTTGCTTTTGTGTTTCTAAATAGAATTTAATTTCATCTTTAACCTTAACAAAAGGAGTAGAGCCAGCCTCCATTCTGTCAGTAACCTTAATAATATGGAAACCATATGGCGATTTAACAAGAGTTTCACTTATTGTATTTGGTTTCATTGAAAATGCAGCATTAGCAAATTCTGGAACCATAGCTTCTTTAGGGAAGAAACCTAATTCACCGCCTCTTTCTGCACTGGCTTTATCTTCTGAATTTTTCTGAGCAATTTTTTCAAAATTATCCGGATTTTGTTTTACTTCAGCCAAAATAGCCTCAGCTTTTACTTTTTGCGCAGCAATTTTTTCTTCCACTTTTTGATTCAAATCTGTAGGATTTATATCCGGATTTTTTTGCTTGATTTGTTGAATTAATTCAATTGTATTTGCAGAAATTAATATATGAGAAGCTCTTACTTGTTCTCCGTGAGTAAATTCTTCTTTATGTGTATTATAATAGTTTTCAGCATCTTTATCTGTAATATTAACCTTTTCAATTGAATTTACTAATTTTTTTATTTTAATTTGTGTTTTTAAATCTTCTGTAAATTGGGTATTAGAAACACCTCTGTCTTTAAGAAGTTTGTTTAATTCTTCTTTTGAACCAACTTTATCAATGATTGTTTTTAATTCGTTTTGAACATCTTCTTCTGATGCTGTAATATTCCGTTTTGCAATTTCTGCATCAAGAAGTGATTTTACAATTAATTCATTTACGATTTTATCTTTGAAGATCCCATACATAGGATTTTCATCTGATTTAACAAAATTTTTAGAGCCGCCAAATGCTTTTAAGAACGATTTATCAACGGTTTTATCAAATGCTTTGTCAAACTCTGCCTGTGTAATAACCGTATCATTAACCTTAATAATACCTTCTGACTTGTGCATAAGAGTACAACCAGAAAATAAGATTGTTGATAAAGCTAAACATGTTAATAATTTTTTCATTAAAATACTCCTCTTATTTATCCAATCTACCTTTTTATCATAAAACAAATGCATTAAAAAGTTAAATATATATTTACTCTTCTTAATATAAATAAGTTTTAAAGATATTATTAGCCTTCAGTTTTTTGAATATTTACAGATTTATTCTTAATAATTTCAAGGAGTTTATTAACCATTAAATCTTCATATTTTTGTGCATTCTCTTTAGAGTCGGCTTCAAATCTTAGTGTGAAAACAGGCTCTGTATTGCTTTGTCTGATTAGAGCAAAACCTTTTTCAAATACAATTCGCATTCCATCTAGTGTAATAATATCTTTAATTTTTGTTTCAAAGAAATCCGGAGTTTCTGCAATTATTTTTTTGAATTCTTCCAGAGTTTGTGCCTTTAAAGAATTTGGACACGGCAGACGAACTTCTGATGAACTGTATAATGCTTTAAAAGGTGCTAACATGTCGCTAATTTTAAAATTCGGATTTTCTTTCTTTTTTTTAGCTACAATTTCGATAATTCTGCAGCCTGCATATATTGCATCATCAAAGCCATAGTATTTATCTTTAAAAAACGTATGTCCGCTCATTTCTCCAGCTAAAACAGCTCCAGTTTCTCTCATTTTGGATTTAATAAAGCCATGACCTGTTTTGCACATTACAGCTACACCGCCGCAATTGTTTATAGTGTCATAAAGTGCTTGTGAACATTTTACCTCGGATACGATAACTGGTTTAATATCTTTTTTATTATATTCTTTTATAACATCTTCAGCATAAATTAAAAGCAATTTATCTCCTGTCATAGAGTTCCCGTCAGAATCAATAACTCCGATTCTGTCACTATCTCCATCAAAAGCTATACCTAAATCTGCCTTATTTGCAACAACTGCTTTTTTTATGTCATTTAAAGTCTTTTCGTCACTTGGATTTGGATGATGATGCGGAAATCTTCCATCCGGCATTGAATATAATTCTACGACTTCACATCCAAGGGCTCTGTATAATTTAGGTGCTACAACACCGCCAGTAGCATTAGCACTATCTACAACAACTTTAATGCCTTCACCAATACGGCCAAATCGTTTTTTCATATCATTTATGTAATCAGGGATTAAATCATATTCATTTAAAATACCAAATGGAACTGGTGGTATACCCAGCTTGTATTCTTCCATTGTCAATTCTTTCACAACTTTAATTTGCTCTTCATTTAAGGACTGCTTATCATAGGTCATTTTTAGTCCATTATATTGGCTGGGATTGTGGCTAGCTGTAATTATTAATGCACCTACAACCGGCATATATTTAGTAATAAAAGGTGGAAGGCCGGCTGCTTCGGAATAATATCCTATAGGAGTTGGTGCTAAGCCCATATCAACAACATTGGCACCACAAGAGCGTACGCCTTCAATTAATGATTTTGAAAGAGCTGGTGAATGTAGTCTTGCATCACGACACACGCTTACCCAAATATCTGACGGTAGTTTTTTTGTTTCTTTTACTAAAAATTGTATAAAACCTCTACCGGTATAATAAAACAACTCTTCTGTTATATCATCCCCATAAATACCCCTAATATCATTTTTCCCAAATGCTGATTCTTTTAGCATATTATTACTCCCGTTTGTAAATTACTTTATTAACTATCCTTTGAGACCAGAACTTTTTCAGGACTCATTCCAAAATCTTTTTGGAAACTTACATTATGTCTAATTTTCTTAAGTGTATTTGTTTTCAAATTCCTCATTTTAATAAATTCTGCCATTTTATTATAATCAAATGCGTTTTCCCATCTGGCAATAACTACTGTTGCAACACAATTGCCAATTAAGTTAACAGTAGTTCTTCCCATATCAAGAATCTGGTCAATTCCTAACAGTACAGCAACTCCAATAATAGGTATGTTAAAGCTTGTTAATGTTCCTGCAAGAACAATCAAAGAGGCACGGGGGACACCAGCAACCCCTTTACTAGTAAGCATTAATGCAAACATTATAACCAATTGTTGCTCAAGCGATAACTGTATTCCAACGATTTGTGTTGAGAAAATAACTGCCATTGCAAGATATAATGTAGAACCATCTAAGTTAAATGTATAGCCGGTAGGCATTACAAAACCTACAATAGATTTTGGAACTCCGAATTTTTCCATAATAGCCATTGCTTTTGGTAATGCGGCTTCTGAACTTGCTGTTGTAAAAGTTAGAAGCGCTGGTTCTTGTATTGCTTTTATCAGAGATTTAACTGATATTTTAACAATTTTGCAGACTACAATTAGAACAATCACAACAAAAACGGCAAGTGCTGTATATAAAGAAATTATTATTTTTCCATAATTAAATAAAATTTTAATTCCGTTTGAGCCTACGGTATATGCAATAGCGCCAAAAATACCGACAGGTGCAAATAACATTACATATTCTGTAAATTTAAACATTACAGAGGCGACGGAATTTAAAATATCAATGACAGGTTGTGCTTTTTTTCCAACAGCACAAATTGCAAGAGAGAAAAATAAACAAAATACTACTATTTGCAATAAATTTCCTTCTGCCATTGATTGAAAAATACTTGTAGGGCAGAGACTAAGCAGGAGATCTCCAAAAGAATCATGTTGTGTGGTAGATGCCATCTGAACAATTCGTGTCAATCCGGTATCATCTGAAGCGATATTTGCAATTCCGATTCCGGGTTTAAAAATATTCGCAAATCCTAATCCTATAAAGAGTGCAAATGTCGTAACTATTTCAAAATAAGCAATTGTTTTAATTCCCAATCTCCCTAAGCTTTTAACATCTCCGTGTCCTGCAATACCAACAACCAGAGTTGCGAATAAAAGAGGGGCAATAATCATTTTAACCATTCTTAAAAAGATTTCAGCTAAGACATGGGTTTTTACAGCAAAATTCGGGAATATCCAGCCGACAAAAACGCCTAAAAACAGTGCTATAAAAATCGCTATAGTTAATCGTGATTGTTTCAAAACATTGTCCTTCTTCATATTTCTGGGGAACAAATTTAGTTTTATGACCCAATATTTTCTTTTAAATTATACTATAAAAAAAAATTATAACCAACAAAATACATTCCTGCCGATTAGTAGAATATTATCGTTAAAGGAAAAATATGGATAATATAAGCTATAGCTTTTATTAAAAAGAAAAGTTTGTTTAATTTTCTTCTTTCGAGGTAGTAGAACTCAATGTATTTAAACGTCTTGCCGGATCTGTAATGTGAGTTATTCTCAGTCCAAAATTATCTTCAATTACAACAACTTCTCCATAAGCAATCAATTTCCCATTTGCATATAACTCAACAGGTTCTCCGGCTGCTTTGTTTAATGTAACAATAGAACCTTTTGTTAATTCTAATACTTTCTTTATTGGTAGTTCTGTTTTTCCCAGCTCAACTGTCAATTGCAGTTTAACATCTAACAATATGTTTAAGTTTTGATTTGGCGGTCCTTGAACTTGGTCTAAATCCTCAAAAGATGCAAATTGAACCGGTTGAACAGTTACCGTTTTATCTTCTTCCTGTATTTCGTCTGAGTCTTCTGAAATTTCGTTATTAGGTACTGTTACGGTTTCTTCTTCTTCAGGAATATTAGTTTCATTATTTACATCTTTTATATCATCATCATTATTATCTGGCATCTGGACAACCTCTCTTATAAATAATTTCTTAATAATTCATGCATTTCATCATAGACATCTGTTATTTTAACACAAACTTTATCTTTTAATGTACCTGGTCGTGCAAAAAATTTCTTTTCCCCATTAATTTTAACAATTAAATCATCTTGAACTCTGTTATCAAGTTTTAAGATATCTCCTTCTGAAAGTTGCAAAAAATCGTCTAACGTTATACTGCATTGTCCGAATTGTACTCTTACATCAACATTAGAGGTATTAATTTTTGAAATCATTTTCATCCTCTCATCATTTGATGCAACAAGTCCCTTTGTTTGGAAAATATGCTGCGTGCTTAAATGACCAAGAACAGTTTCTAATACTGGATAAGGGAAACATATGCTGAATAAGCCGAAATGTTTACCTTGTATTTGAACCTCAAATGTCAAAAGGGCAACAATTTCACCTGCAGTTGCAACTTGAATTGATTGATAGTTATCATCAAGACTTATAAATTTCCCGGATACAGGAATAATTGCATTCCAAGAATCTTCAAGTTGTTTAATAATAATATTAATAACCTTTTTCGCTAACGCTTTTTCAATATCCGTTAATTCTCTGGTTTGTGCATCAATAGCGCCGACTCCTCCAAGCATTCTGTTAACAATACAAGATATGACTTCGAAACTTATACCCAACAGTATTTGACCTGAGAGTGGTTCAAATTCAAATACACCTACGCTTATGGGTGAAGGCATAGAACGAACAAATTCTTCATATGTAAGCTGGTCAACCGAAACGATTTCTATCTCCACACGCATACGAAGATAGCCGCTTAATACAAGAGAAATTGCTTTAGAAAATTCTCTATGGATATCTCTTAGAGCTCTTAAGTTATCTTTTGAAAATTTATCAGGACGCCTGAAATTATATAGTTTATAACTTTTATGTTCGGAATCCGAAAAATCATCTTCAAGATCATACGTTTCTATTAAGTTGTCTTTACTAACCTCTGTCATTTATCCCCTATTGAATAATAAACTGTCCAAAGCTAACTCTTAAAACTTCTCGTTCACCGCCTAAAATTGCATTTACATCATTTGTAATCTGTTCTTTTGCAAGTTCTTTGCCTGCTGCTGTCGCAAGCTCTGTAGATGTTTTACTCGAAAGATTTGTAATAACAGCGTCTCTAATTGCCGGTTTGTACTGATTCATTTCTTTCTGGATTGCTTCCATTGGGTCTACCGGTGCTGGAGCTGCTCCATGCCCTCCGTGTCCACTGCTCTTTTCTTCGGTCTGTTCAGGAAAATCTGTATCTTTCTTAGTAACTTCCAATGCAACATTAACTTTTAAGTATTTTTTCTGGTTTTCATCGCACAAATTAAGTATAAAATCTCCTAAGTCAACAATTATTCCTTTTTGTATTTCATCTTCCTCGCCTTCTCCTTCAGATAATTCTTCTTGAGAAAGGTTTAGAGTACTTATCTTTTGGCTTATGAGATTTTCCATTATGACATAATTTACTCCGGCAAAAACTATAAACATAATTACAATTGATGCAAGAGTCATTATTAAAAATTTGGTAATATCTTGTTGTTTGCCGTCTGTCGGCTTTTCATTATCAGCCATACTATTCTCCATTTGTACTATACTACTGTTATTATATCAATGTTTATATTAAATGTAACACCTTTATTTGGTGTATTATTTAAATTTTACAAAAGACTCTATCTTGTATATGCCTTTATTATATCAGGATTTTTTATTTTTGCCAAAATGAGATTTATAAGAAGAATTTCATATAAAAGATTGATGGCACATTTTTATAAAAATGCTATAAAAATAAAAAAAAGAGGTTTTTGTGGCTTATAAATTATCAAATTTAATCCGGGCGAGATTTCCGCTTATTTATATTACAACTTTTGAAGAAGATAGAGTTACTAAATACATTAAATCTATTGTTACAGATGTAAAGCAAGTTAAATTTGAACGTGAAGTTTTTATCTGGACACAAACAGAAGGCCTTTATAATGATACACAAAAGAAATCTGTTTCCGATACAACCTGTCCCAATAAAATGCTGGAATATATTAGGCGATATGAAAAAGATGCTGTTTTCATAATATATGATTTCCATGTAAATTTCGGTCCTAAGAACAGAACGCCGGATTATAATGTAATAAGAAAAATCAGGGATATAGTTCCTGATTTAAAGCTTGGAGCAGTTAGGAAGACTGTATTTTTTGTGGCTCCGGAGCTTTTAATTCCGGAAGCATTACAAAAAGAGATTACAATTTTTGATTTCCCGCTTCCTACCCTAAAAGAAGTCAGAGCAAAGTTTGACAGCATGCTAAATCAGAATAAGACTGTTCAGACTAATATGACAGAGGATGAGAAAGATAAACTCTGTAAAGCTGCACTGGGTCTAACTTTGCAGGAAGCAGAAAGCGCGTTTGCTCTGGCTATGGTAAATGATGGGAAAATAGATATAAAGGATCTGCCTGTAATTTTGCAGGAAAAAGTTCAAGTAATTAAAAAGACGGGAATTTTAGAATTTATAAATTCGGAGTATTCAATCAAGGATATAGGCGGTTTGGATAATTTAAAAAGCTGGCTTTTGAAACGCAACAATTCCTGGTCGGAGCAGGCAAAGAAGTATTGTATTCCGGCTCCGAAAGGTGTGCTGGTAACAGGAGTACCAGGATGCGGAAAGAGTTTGACTGCAAAAGCAATGAGTACAATCTGGCAGCTGCCGCTTTTGAAACTTGATTTTGGAAAAGTTTTTTCCGGACTTGTCGGAAGTTCGGAGGAAAATATGCGTCGTGCTTTAGCGACAGCAGAAGCTGTAGCGCCTTCTATTCTCTGGATAGATGAGATAGAAAAAGGCTTAAGCGGGCTTGGCTCTAATGGCGACAGCGGTGTTTCTTCAAGAATTTTCGGACAGTTTTTAACCTGGATGCAGGAAAAAGAAGCGCCGGTTTTTGTTATTGCAACAGCCAATAATATTAGTACGCTTCCTCCGGAGCTCTTAAGAAAAGGACGTTTTGATGAAATATTCTTTGTCGATTTACCGACTCTTGCAGAAAGAAAAGAGATTTTTAAACTTCATCTTGAAAAAAGGCTTAAGGACAAGGAAGTCGCAAGCGAGGTTGCCGGTGTAAAAAACATCTGTACCGAACTCGCTAAGATGACTGAAGGTTTCATCGGTTCAGAAATTGAGCAGGTTGTTGTTTCAGCTCTTTGTGATGCATTTTTTGAAAACAGGCCTTTGAAATTTGAAGATTTGGAAAGAAGTATAAAAAATACAGTTCCGCTTTCAATGACTCAAAGAGAACAGATATTATCGCTTAGAGCCTGGGCTAATGTGAGAGCTGTTTCTGCAGCAAAGACATCTAATCTTAAACAGTACACAAAAGATGTTAATGAAGAAAATATTACCTCATCAAGAGGCGGAAGAACTTTAGATTTTTAGAAGATAGGAGATTTTTATATGTCTTGTACGGTATTTGCACTACCTTATGCGCTCGCCTGGGTTATCGGCTCTGTTGTGGTAGGGGCTATAAAATCCAGAGATGAAATTGGTGGACTTGATATGGATATGGACATAGACTTAAACAGTTCAAATGATATTCAGGCACCTTGTGAGGACGTTACTGTTATTACGGACAAGCATTTTATTGAAAAAAGTTTTGAGACTGCATTTATGGATAAAGATATTCTTGTAAAAACTCTTGAAGAGCACGGAGTCAGCGGTATTTCAGAGGATGAATTCGGGAGGATTACAGGTAAAGTCGATAATTATACGCTTATGTTTGAGAAAATGGAATCAGATAAGCCTTATTTTTTGAGAATTACGTGTCAAAATACTGATAATGCGGAAGAAAAACTCGGAGATTTAAGTTCCGAATACGCGCTTAATGTCCAAGAAGAAGCCTATCTTAATATTGTTGATAAACTTAAAGAAAATAATATGCAGATAGAAGATGAAGAAGTCATGGATGATAATACTATTGTCTTAACGGTTAATCTGGATTAAGGAGTTTATATATATGTCAGGAAAGAAATTAAAAATAAAATTACTGCCAAACGGTGAAATACAGATGGAAACTCAGGGTGTAAAAGGCAAGAAGTGTCTGGATTATATTGATATCCTGAAAAAGCTTGTTGATGTAAAAATAACTGATACACAGCTTTCACAAGAATACTATGAAACTGAAAATGAAATTGTAACGACTGATAACGCGGAAATAAGATTGGATTAATAACTTATAAAAAAGATACAGCCATATTGAATAAAAAATATTCAATATGGCTGTATTTTTTCAGTTACTGTTGTACTCGTGGAATCTTTAATCTGCATAACAGGCTAAGGAAAAACTGCTTCTCAATTTATTTAATGCTCTCATTTCTGTTTGTCTAATACATTCTTTTGTAACTCCAAATAATTTGCCAATATCTTCCAGTGTTGTTTTTGCAAAGTTTTCCAGGCCAAACCTCATTTTGATAACAGTTTGTTCTCTTTCTTTTAATGTAGAAATAACGCATGTTAAATCTTTTTTCAATTGTTCATATTCAATATTTTCTTCAACATTGGTTTTTTCATCTTCTAAAACATCCGCAACATTAAGTTCACTTCCATTTTTACCATCAAAACTCCCTTCAATTGAAATAGTAGAAGTGTATGCAGATAAAAATGTATCAATTTTTTCAGGTTCAATATTCATTTTTTGTGCAACATCACGATTGTTAATCTGGCAATTGTAAGTTTTTTCCATTTCAGCTTTTACTTTTGAAAATTTTGATAAAGTTTCTTGTATATAAACAGGGATTTTCATGCAGTATGATTGTTCAGAAATAGCTTTAAACATTGCTTGTTTTATCCACCATCCTGCATATGTTGAAAATCTATAACCTAGTTCAGGATTAAATTTTTCTACAGCTATCATTAAGCCCAAATTTCCTTCCTGAATTAAGTCTGTTATCGGTAACTTGGAAACATGTATAGCTTTTCTGGCAATTGTTAAAACTAATTTGAGGTTAGCTTGTACTAAAACTTTTTTTGCGTTTTTGTCTCCATTTTGAGCTTTTCTGGCGATGTCTTTTTCTTCTTCTGCAGTTAGATTTCTAAAACTGTTAACTTTTCTCAAATAAGCACCCATCTCGGAACTTGAGGAAGTAATTGCGGTATAACCGCATCTTGCGGGGTTGGAGACTTTTTTCATTTTGATTGATTGATCTTTCATACTTTTAAACTCCTGTATATTTTTGATAACACATAAACAATTTGTATATATTCATAATATATCAAAAGTATATATTAATCAATACTTTTGTTAAGAAATATTACAAAAATCCCCCTATTTTTAAAAAAGTTTTACAAAACTTAATAAAAAGATGGAGGTAGAAAGTTCCAAAATTGATAGATTTTTGAAAATTTTCTGCAAATTTAAAGGGGGCAAAGCTTAACTATTGCCCTCCTGATTTAATTTATCTGTTTTTCTCTATAAATTAAAGATTCAGTCCGGCTGAAAAAATCAGCCGGACTGAATCTTTATAGGACTAATAATACAACCGTTTCCACAAAACAAAAGCTTTATTTTCAGAATTCAGCAGTTCTGTTTTTACATTAGGCGTATTTATCATATCAAAAATTACTTGTGGTGTATTTATGACCGCACTTTGACAACTAGATAATATATCGCAAATCTCTTGCGGCTTAAATAATAGCTGCCCATCAGGAGTTTTACAATCTGCAAGCTTTGCGACAACTTCCGGATATTTGTCTATCATATTCCAAACCTCAGTCTTATCATATTTTGCAAATCTCAAAGCATCTTCTAACTGAGATCTAAGTATCTGACTGATTGGTGATGTATCATCTTTAAGTCTGGTTTGGCGAAGAGCACCTCTTATCGCCTCAGCTCTATCTTCATACTTCAGGCTCTTAATATAAGAGATATCTCGCGGGTTATCTAACAATTCAAAGACTTCCGGGACATATTTTCTATTTGGATTAATTAGTGGATTAATAAGTATATTATAAGTTAGTTCAACATAGTCAAACAGCTGCTGTCCGTCCGGAGTATTGTATTCTGAAAGTTTATTCATAAACTCAGGATATTGACTTTCTGCCAGTAATGCTCTATGCATTCTACCAGTGGGAGATTTATCCTTCATAATAGATGTCATTTCGCGTGGATTGTTTAATATTACAAAGAGTTTTTCAGGGTTTGAGTCTATTACCTTTTGAACATTCTTACTTAAACAAAAATCGATTATCCAATAATAAGGAAACAAAAGTTTTCCTTCCGGGGTTTTACATTCTGCAAGCCTTGTTATAACTTCCGGATACTTAGTTATTATAAGCGAAATATCTTCGGTTGTTATCTTATTTGGATAGTAATCACTGAAGAACATGCTATCGTATAATTCTTCTTGAAGTTCTTTGCTGACAGATGGTTTTGCCGATGCAGGCTGTGCAGTTTTTCCCTCAACCTTATCCAACACTTTAACAGCATCTTGAGAAAGTCCTTTAGTATTGTTTCTAACATAGCTGGTTGTATTAATATATGGCTGGCCTTTAACATCGATAGCAATAACTAGATCTCCCCCGGTTATAGGCTGGAAACCTTCTTTACCGACAATACCTTTAACACCTTCCGGTACTTCGGCAAACCTTACAGGCGCAGCTTTTCCGCTTGCTTGTATTGCTTTGCTGGCAGCACCCAATAGACCGGCCATTTCTAAACCTTGAGCGCCTATAAAACTATCAGCTGCATCACCCAAACCTTTAGTAAATTCCCATAAACCTTCCATGATGGAAATTGCATTATTACCATCATCTACGTGTTTATCTACGTATGCTACTAAATCATCTAAATGAACAAATTCTTTTATAGATTGTTTAGCATCAGTAATTCCTAATTTGTCGTCTATATACTGACACATATATGCATTAAATTCTCCTAAGGCATTAAACATTCCTTCTTTATCGTTTTTATTATATGCACTTAAAAATTTTGACGTAATATGATTTTTACGTGCTTCATGTGTCATTTTGTCAAAACGTTCATTTTCTATACTTGTATTTATATCTTTTGTTAATTCAACAACATTACGCGTGTCATTGGGATCAACCAAATCTTGGTTTTCTTCTACAAGCTTTTCAAACTGAGTATTTAATCTATCCTTTTGTGTCCTCACTTGTTTAGCAATCTTGCGGTTTTCAATGGTATCTTCATATTTTTTTCCGTTAATTTCAATTTTATCGGTTAATGAATCTAAATAAGACTTCTTCTCAAACTTATCTAAAATATCAAAATTCTGCGCTATGTTGTTATTGCCAAACAAGCTAATCTTCTTTTGATATGAAGATAATTGATAATTCTGCGAACCTTCAGTTGTCTTCAACCAGCTATTTAATTCAGGCTTGTTGATTTCTCCTTTTGAAAGCATATATTCTGCTATATCATATTTGGTAAATTCTCTGCCATTCTGTTTTTCTAATTGTTTTAACTCTTTTAAATGTTTTTTTGCAAAAGAGTCAATTTTTTGAGAGATTTGATTAGTCATTTTAATGTCCTTTCTTTATTCGAGTTACACACTTCTTATTTTTTAGTAGTCAATGCTGTGATGTATATGTATATATAGTATTTTCAGCCTTTTGACTAAAGATTTTTGAATAGAACTAATTATTTAGACCTGCTTCAGGAACCTTTATGTAACACAATACCTATTGAGTTACATTAGGGGTAAAAGCAAAGTAAGGAGCGTGTTTTGAAAACAAAAGGCAAAACAAGAAAATATCTTCCTCCCTAATCTTTCCCCGTTGGAATGGAAAGCGCGTTGGTTGGAAGC
>CALUVK010000003.1 GCA_944324205.1 Candidatus Gastranaerophilales bacterium
GTTTTATTCTTTTTCGTCGCAAACAGTGTAAATATACATAAAAAGAGCCTTTTCGGCTCTTTTTTATAAATGGTGGGAGAAAGTTGACGGAACTCGAACTTTTAATGTTCATGAACTTCTTGAATTGAAACCGTATCTCATGGACATTCTTAGCAGTGAATAGGTAAGAGTTAATATTATGGTAAGTGATATATATTCAATATATCATGTCCCCTATATCTATTGTATGTGTTTGAGAAGAAATAAAAATAATTGTTGATAAAAATTCCTGTCTATTTAGTAATAGGCTGTTATTAAGTCAAGAAAAAAAATCTTATGTCTAAATGTGAAAGGTTGAAGTGAAACTGATAGAAGCAAGCGAAGCGTGAGGGGTGGAAGTTTGTTGCTGGTGCAAGTGAGTCTGCACCACAAGCGAGCGAATGCGAGCTAGGGGCGGACTCTGAGGTGCGTAAGTAAATAAAGATACATTCATTATGTATTACTTACTCCTCTATAAGTGTAACGAAACTTTGAGTTACGCTGACTTTTAAGGTGGATTGAGGAAGTTCATGCATAAGTTTATACCAATAAGAATAAAAGCTCTTGTTGTAGCCCCTGCTGTTGACCTCAGAATTAATTTTCATGTAGACTACATAGGCAAAGTTGTTGACACAGAAGGGTTTAAGCCTGTTTTTAGATTGGTTAAATAAGACTATGTGCAAACTTGTCTTTACATTACTTAATATACATGGCAAGTTTCTATGACAAAAATACTTTATATATACAGTAAGTAGTTAACGATTATGTTATATAGGAGATAACAATATGGCTAATGTAAAAGGTCTATTACTACAAATTCCAAATGTCATTAACACTAGAATGTGTCGAAATGGCACACTGATTGAATATGCTAAAAATGGCAGAAGAATGTACACATTTGGGGCTAATACAGCACCTTATAAAGCTGGATTTACGCAAATGGAAGTAACTCGTTCACAACATTATGATTTTCTAAATTTAACAATGTTTAGAGATGGCAAGCCTATAATGCAAGCTGGGAAAATGTTTTCTCCAAAAGAAAATGCCATTGTATATGCCCACATGGGTAACCCATTTAGAAGTATTGCTGAATACATAAGAAAATTCTCTATATAAAGAAAGTCATAGACAAACAATAATTGTGTCATGCAACTTCATTCAGCCTGTTCAAGAAGTTGTACAGATTACCTACAGAACAGCCGTACTGCTTGGCGATAATGGTTTTGGGTACACGTAGAGCTACCAGCCGTAATATATCGGCAGAATGCTCATCAAGTTTTGATTTTCCTTTACCAGAAGGGCGACCTAATTTAACCCCAGCCTGTTTTTTGGCATGGAGTGCTTCACGTGTGCGAAGGCTTATAAGCTCTCCTTCAATTTGGGCTACGAGGGCAAATATTGTTTTTGTAATTTAAAATGTTGTATATTTTATTTATTTTTAGAGTGACAACTTAATTGCAATGCCGATTAAATTTTAAAAATCTACTAAATGGTGTGGTAGTAAAGCAGCAAAGTTTGAACTCTTTGAGATGCATAAAAAAAAGCTGATTGAAGAACCTAAAAAGTCAGAAGCAGTCTTACTTTTAGAATATTATAGACTTTTAAACAAACATATATTACATCAGAAAATAACATAAACTGTTATAAAAAACTTATGAATGTTAATTAAAACGTGTGTCACCCTGAATTTATTTCAGGGTCTTACCAATTGGGCATGATATTTGCTTTCTGATAAGATGCTGAAACAAGATCAGCAAGACAGAATATGTTAAAAGACTCGAACCTCTAAAAACCCGGATAATTAAAGACTTTAGCCTGTTTTTAAAAATTTTGGGTTTTATTCTTTTTCGTCGCAAACAGTGTAAATATACATAAAAAGAGCCTTTTCGGCTCTTTTTTATAAATGGTGGGCATGAAGAGACTCGAACTCCCACGCTTGCGCACTAGTTCCTAAGACTAGCGTGTCTACCATTCCACCACATGCCCATAGCGTTTGAAATAAATATATCAAGAGCAGAATGGATTGTCAAATATTTAGTTTCAAAAATAAAATAAAAATAAATATTATTAAATAATGTAACAATTTAGTGATTTTGGAGCAAAAAAAATTATATTCGAGTTTTGTTAGTAGTATAATGTAATCCCAGTCGAAAGAGTAGGTGTATTGTATGAAAAGTATTAAGCGCAAATTATCAGCAGTTGTTTTGTCAGCAATGTTAGTATCAACACAAGCTATGGCTATTGAATTCGATGGAGGACTTGATACTGGGCTTGGTAAAGAACACGGCGGCGCAGTAATTGATAAAATTACAGGTGGTTATGTCGATTATAACAAAGGCAATAATTCCTTTGATTTAAACTTTAACGGCGATGCTCATGTTAATTGGGGGAATTTAAATATTGATAAAGGAGAGTCTCTTAATTTTAATGCTGCTAACGGTGCTAACGGGCTTACAATATTAAATACAGTAAATAGCGGAATGTCAACAATATATGGTCAGATAAATGCTAACCCGGGTATTGCAAAATTAATTATTTCCAACCCGAACGGTGTTTTATTTGATGGAGCTCAGTTTACTACAGCTGGTGATGCGATGATTACTACTCAACCAATAACGGCAGAATTTATTAATGGTCAAATGCAGCTTGCAAATAATGTAAATTCTATACCTGTCGGAATGGTTCAAATAAAGGATTCTAATTTTAATGTCGGCGGTGAATTCAATATTCTTGCTCCAGCTATAGATATTGCAAAAGGTTATATTCAAGCTAAAAACGGTATAAAATTAGTTACTGAAAACGGACAAGATTATCTTGCCGCTAATGCTGATAACGAAGATGCAATGTATCCGGGAGTAAGTATGGAAGCAGTGAATATTGACGGTGATGTTTATATTCAAAACAAAGGCGGCAGCGTCAGAACATCAAATGGCGGAACGATTAACGGAAATGTAAATGTTACGTCAGATAATGGTTCGGTAGCATTCAACTATCGAAATAACGGTGAAAAACTTACTATTAACGGGAATTTAAATTCTAATGCAAACGGACAAATGACTTTTGTAAGAAATGCTGATGTAAAAGGTAATCTTGCTCTTTCAAATAGCGGCGGGTTTGTTGATATAGGGGATGTTCATGTAACGGGTAATGCCGATTTAAAAACAACAGGAGTTGACGACATTACTGATAACAAGTTTAACCATTTTGTACACGTTATCGGCGAAACTCAAGTTGACGGGAATTTGAATGTAGATTCATCACAAAATATTCACATTGGCGGTTATGATTATGATGCGCAAAAACTCGCAGATGGTAAATTAACCGTAGGTGGTGATTTAACAGCACATGCTCATAACGGTCATGTTATGACAACAATTGATACAAGTGCAAACAAGATTTCTTTAAAATCTGATACACATAATGTTTTAACAGATGGTAAAGCAACTTTGACAGCGAATCAGTATGACTTTTCTGCAAACGGTTATATCGGCGGTTTGCAAGCTACTGACGGTATGACCGTTGATCAAAAAGTTTTGACAATAATGGAAAAATATTATTTAATTCCTGAAACTGTTGGAACTCCTGCTTATATAAATATTGCAGGTGGTGAAGTTACCGGAATTAATACTCCGACCGGAGCTTCCGCTTATATAGCTTCAAACGGTAATATGACAGTAACCGGTGCAAATGCAGGCAATATTTATTTGACATCCTACGGCAAAGATATAAATATTACCGGAAACAATGTTCATGCTAACAATATTACAGTAGGCGGCGAAACTGACAAGTTAAAAGTTGATTATCCTTCAAGAGATTATAACCTGACTTATACAAATATCAGAGACAATGCTCAGGTTAATATTAAAGGTAATGAAGAAATTACTTATAACTTGACGAATGGTGAAAACGGTTACAATAGAGGACAGCAAATAAAAGGTGAAAACACTTATCTTGTAGGACCGGAAGGCCCTGATGGCCCTGGACCTGGCCCGACTCCGGATCCGGATCCAAATGAAAGTGCTAAAGTTTTAAGAAGTTATGAAAGACAGCCAAACGTAACAGCAGCACAACCTTACACACCAATAGCTTACGCAGCAGATTTGGATGAAGATCAACAAAATGATAAAGGTATTAGAAAAAATGTTGATGGTTCTGTAACTGTTGTAAAAGCATTTCCAATGATTGATTAATTGGTTGTTCTTCCAAATTGCTAATCTTATCTTATCATGCTATTATTGAATTTGTATTATGGCAGAAAGAAAAGATAAAAATACATACGAATTAGTTGCGCGCTGGCTGGATGATTACAATTTAGCAACTGATAAATATGGAAAGACAAAGGCAAAGGCTCTGATTGTTACACGGATGTTGCCTATAATAAAGCGTATTGCAAAGACAATTGCAAGACGTTCTACTGACCCGATTGATGATTTAGTGCAAGCCGGTGCTATAGGTTTATTAAAGGCCATTGATACATATTCTAAGGACTTGAATGATAATTTTAAGATTTATGCCGGTTATTTTATTATCGGAGAGATGAAGCATTATTTAAGAGATAAGTTAAATACAATAAGGGTTCCACGACATATTCAGGAACTTACTTATCGTATTAATAATTTTACTAAGAATCTTACTATGGAAGAAATGAATGAACTTACAAATGATGATGTTGCCGATGCATTAAGACTTTCAAGACGGGCAGTTGATACTGCTATTCAGGCTGACAGAAGGAAATCGATACTTTCTTTGGAAGATATTTATCTGGCAGATAATGATAATCTCGGCTATGAAGAAATGCTTGCAAAAGAGAATTACAATGAGGTTAGAGAGCTTCAAGATGCAAAGATTATTTTAAGAGATGTTATAGAAAAGCTTCCGGAAGAATATAGAGAGCTTGTAAAACTGTATTATTATAATGATATGGACCAAAAAGATATTGCAGAGATGAAAAACCTTTCTAAAATGCAAATTTCAAGAAAATTTAAAAAAGCTTTTAGTCTGCTATATAAAATGATTGCAGATAATGTTGAGGAAAATTCTAATGGAATTTAAATACTACATATTATTCTGGATATGTATAATCGGGCTTTGCCTCGGAAGCTTTTTTAATGTAGTGATATTACGTTCTTTAAGCGATGAAAGTATTATATTTCCCCCTTCAAAATGCCCGAAATGCGGAAATAGGTTATATTGGTGGCATAATATTCCGCTGTTGTCATATGTGCTACTAAGGGGCAAGTGTTATTTCTGTAAAGAAAAAATCAGTATTCAATATCCAATAATCGAGTTTTTAACTATGTTTCTGTTTGGGGTTTCGTTTTTAAAATTCGGTGTTAATTGGAAAACTTTGTTCGTAATATTCTGGCTTTCAGGGTTTATTATAATGACCGCAACAGATTTAAAGGCAAAACTTGTTGACTGCAATATCGCAATTGCAATCGGGGTAACCGGAGTTTTATATAATTTTATTCAAACAGGCATGCATGGTTTTGTAAGTGCAATTTTGGGACTGATAGCAGGAGCTGTTATTCTTGAAATTATTGCAAGATTAGGTTACGTATTTGCGGGAACAAGAGCCATGGGCGAAGCGGATACTTACGTCGCTGGAGCTCTCGGGGCAATATTTGGAATACAAAATATACTTCCTGTTCTTTTGTATGGACTTATTGCTTCTATGATTTTTATTGTGCCAATGTTTTTATATAACCAGTATAAAAACGGCAATAAACTTACCTGTATTTTGTCGGTGTTATTTGTTCTGGTAGTACTTGTCTACTGTAAATTGTGGATGAATTACTGGATGATGGGAGTATTAATCATTCTGGGGATTTTACTTTCAATTTCAATTCTTAAAAATATAAAACAGGAGGGAAACAGAAACTATCTTCCTTATGTTCCTGCGCTCGCTCTTGGAGCTTTATATTTTATTTTTTTTAGTGTAAACTTCTGATATGAGTGTATCGTATCCAAATCAATATAGAAATTACTGTGTCTTTGATATAAAAGAGCGTAAATCTCTTGGAGAAATCAAAGCTTCGCTTGAAAACCCCAAATCAGAAGATGAAGTTTTGGAAGATTTATATACACTTAACTTGATGCTCGATGACGGCGATAAGAGAGTAAGTGAGCTATATCCGGTCTTATCCGGCTACAATAATACAACATCTCCCTATATACAAACCTTTTTAGCAGGAATATACCGCAAAACTAAAATTCCAGACGCATTTGGCCCATTATGTGCAATGCTAATCAGAAATTCAATAAATCCGCCAAAAAACATCTCTTTTGACCCAAATGAAGAAATCGGCGGAGCTATTTTGGATTATTTGGCATAGAGTATTACAGAATTGTAACATGTTTTAGTAATTTTAAAGGTAAATTCAAGAAGCAATCGCAGCACTACAGAGTTGAAAAACTTGTTTGGGTGTCATATAATTAAGAATTTTCATAAGCCTATGTTAATCCAATTTTTAACATACGCAATTTCTTCTTCTGGTATATTATCTAAATCTGTCCCTTTGGAGAAGAACCTTAGGAGCAAACCATTGATATTTTCTACTTTTTTCAACAAGTGGAGCTGTTTTAATTAAATCTACAAAATAAACTCGCTGGTAGATTATTTCCAGAGTTCACAGACTATTTTATCTGTTTGAGAACCTATATATTTTCTGCGGTAATACTATACTTCAGGTCATTTAATTTCCTTGATATTATACTCGGGCTTCTGCCTAATTCTTTTGTTATTTTTCTAATTGATAATCCTTCCCTTTGAAGGATTGTTATTTTGTCGTATTCGCGAAAACTTTGCAAGCACTTCATTTTTACTAACTCCTTTCTGCATTTATTCTAGTACATTTTAGGAATTAGTGTTGCGATTACTTCTTGAAAGCATGCAATAGATTATTTTTTAGATAATAGTTGTTTTTTTAGAACTTTACAACATATTTTTTTATTATATACTTGGCTCTGAAAAATATAGGAGGTTTATATGAAAATACAAGCAATTAATTCTTATCAGCACCAGGGTCATGCTAGAAAGAATGTAGTATGGGCAAGTAACACTGAAAGACAATCTTATTTGAATACTCATAATAATCAGCCATCCTTTAAAGGCACTAAAGGTGGCTTAATTGGTATTTTATCTGGTGCTGCTGCCGGTGCGGGGCTTGCAGCTTTTACAGTATTAACAGGCGGATTAGCAGGAGTTGTTGCAGCAGTTGGAATGGCTGGTACTGTTATTAGTGGTGCAGCAGCGGGAACTCACATTGGCGGAATTGCAGGAAGTATAATAGAAGATAAACGAGAAAAAGATGATAAAAATAAGTAAAGGGGATTTTTCCCCTTTACTTGCTATCTCTTAAAGCAATTTAACTTGCAAAATCCACAAATCCTGCTATTATAAAAATTAATGATATGTGTATAAAATAGGTAATTTTAATGATTAAGCCAGTATCACAAAATATAGGTAGTTACCAAAGCTTTAGAAATTCTTACTGTGTCATTGGAAAAAAACAGGCAGAGAGTATTAACAGTGATTTAGATTTTCAAAAAAAAGTCGTAGAACAAAACGAAAGAATGATAGGTATTGCAGGGATTACCGGCATTGTTATACTATGCGGAACATTTCTTTTTAATCTTAAAACTCTTATTGAGCTATCAAAGCGGGCAAAAAATAAAATACCGGCTAACATAAGACCATTTGAGTCATTAAAGGACAATAATAAGATTCCGGATTTAGGAAGCTGTAAAAGTATTAATAAAGACTTAAAAGACATTTTACAAAGACAGGTTAATCAAATAAAAGCTGGGAATGAAATTATAACGGAAACGGGTGACCCCAAAGCTTCTAACAGGCTTTTATTATATGGTTCTGCCGGAGTTGGAAAATCTTTTTTTTCTAAAATCTTTGCAAAGTCTATTGATGCTGAATATTTAGAAGTAATGCATTCAGATTATAATTCAAAATGGGTCGGAGAAGGTGTTAATAATATGAAAAACATTTTTGAAGGAATTCTTCAAACTGCTAAAAAAAATCCGGCTAAACGATACGTAGTTACTTTCAATGAAATTGATGCTATGGTTGCGCCTGCTGATAAAGTCATAAATAATACTTCCGGCACTCACTGGGTAAGCATATTAGAAGAGCGTTCGGCATTTCTGAACTATTTAGAACTTATAAAAGAAAAAGCTCCCAATGTAACAATAATAGGAACAACAAATATTTCTCCAAAAAATAACGGGCTGGACAAAGCTGCAATGAGCCGGTTTCAGAATTTAATAGAGGTTCCATATCCTGATAAAGAGTGTTTGTATGAAGCGTTAAAAACGAGTTTAGAAAAAATAAAGAATAAAGATAAATTTATTGAAGAAAATGAAACAGAATTAAAAAATTTAGCTCAAAAAATGGCTGATAGAAATTTTTCATTCCGAAATTTAAACTTTGTTGTTAATGACGCTAAGGGACGCCATTTAGATGACAGAGTTAATGGCCAAAAGAATGATTTTAAATTTTCTTATTTAAAAGAGGCGGAAAATAATCTAAAATTATCTGATGGGGAGTTAGAAAATGGGGTTAATAAATAACCCCTTGTATTTGATAATATTATAAAACTTTTATAACTTCTCTTATCCCGTCATTAACAACATTATTCAGCGCAAGCTCCTTGTGCGATTCGGACAAAACCTCTTTTTCTTTCAAAAGTGTCAGCACTTTTAATATTAAAGTCGGATTAGTGCTGTCTAAAAGCGTTTCCAGCTCTTCAATTTCATCCACAAAATCAACTGCAAATAATACAAAATCGCTTCCGTCATATAGTTCTTCATATAATAAACTGTCTAGTTTTTGTTTGTTAACTCCATTCAACAGATTATTAATTGCTAAAACCTCATCTTTAGTATTTTTATCACAGTCAAATAAATATTCTTCATTTGATGTAAGTTCTGTAAATTTATCTTTCGCTAATCTCAAAAGTATTGCAGAAGTACTTGTCAGGTTTTCAAGATACAAATCCTCAAAAATATTATAAAGGTTGTAATCTAGAACTGCAGAAGGCGAAATAATCTCTGGTATAGCGTTGACTATATGGCTCAAAACCAGTATTCCGTTATCCAAATCTTTTTTTAAAAGTTCTTCTATTGATATTAAATAAGGAATTTCAGACGCAATATTCTCTGAAAGAGTTGATTTTTTCATAACCTCAATAATATCATCCACAGCATCTTTTGCCTGATAAGTTACCAGAAATTTAACTGCATTATACTGCTCAAATTCATCATCTGATTTTAGTTTTAAAAAAGCTTCTTCTTTAGAAACCTCATCACCTAAATGTGATAAAGCCTCTATAGAATTTATAGCAAGCGGCTCAAACTTAGATAATGCAGATGTCCTTAAAAGCGGAATTAAATCTTCAATGTACTCTTTAGGTACAAGAGAAAAGAATTTAACCGCATACGCTTTTTGGCTTTCTGTACCATTAAGAAAAATCTCTTTAATAACCGGCAAAAGTTCTAACCCGCCGTATTGATACAAAACATCTGCAAACATATCATCATATGATACTGAATAAAATTCAGTAAAATTAAGTAAATTAAGGTAATTATCCTTGTTGCAGGCGTTTCTTATTCTTTTGGCAACATTATTTTTAACAAAATCAAACAAAAAATCATCCTGCTTAACCAATTTAGAAAAAAGGTTAACATCAGAATTGTCTACAAGTGATTTTGCGACTTTTTCGTACTCATCAGGTTTTTTTCCGGTGAGTTTTTTTATCAAATCCATAGTTTTGAATCCTTTTAAACAAGGTAGAAGCTTTGCGGGCACCATAAAGCCCTTTATTTACTCCTCCCTTAGTCAAGATAAAATACTGTTACAACTTTATGGTTTTCTTCTGCATATTCAACAGCCGTATGCAAAGTCTTACTTGTATGTGACAAGAAACATATAAGCTGGTTGCAGTCGTCAATAATTTCTCTGTTGCATACTCTTGATGCATCAGCCAGAGTCATCATAGCCCTGTCTGCATGTTCAACGATATTCGGAACACCAATTAACTGATCTTGAACATCAGAAGGCTGCTGACCGATTGTTTGAGGCAAAATAACTTTCAATTTATCGGGGTTTGATTTCATTGCGCCTCTGATTGCAGCTGCATTAGTACCGCAAGAACCACCCGAGGTTATAATAGTATTACCCTGTCTTACAAGAGCTGTTGTAAGAGTTTCAATCATTTGCTGATGAGTAATAGCAAGATTTCTTGATCCGATAATTGCAATTCTTTTGGCGGGTTGTTTTATAGTAGCAAGCTCCATCGCTAATTCGTCTATCGTGTCCGGCGCACTATCTGCTGAATCCATATCTCCTACCGGAACCATAATCGATGGCTGCTGCTCATCGTCAATAGAATTTAAAATATCGTTCATTGTACCACCTTTTTTTAAATTGAAAAAATATTATTTTCTTAGTATGCTGATATATAATACCACAAAATGGGAAATTTGGGAATAGGGGAATGGAAAATATTTTAGAAAACCTTAATAAAGAGCAGCTTGAAGCTGCAAAAACCACAAAAGGCGCTCTGCTTATATTAGCAGGTGCAGGGAGTGGAAAGACAAAAGTTTTAACATCCAGAATTGCTTATATGATACAACAGGGGGCAATTGCGGGCAAAATCCTTGCGGTAACTTTTACCAATAAAGCGGCTAAAGAGATGAAGGAGCGTCTATCTTCGATTTTAGGCGAGAATGTTGTTAAATATATGTGGGTCGGAACTTTCCACAGCATCTGCGGAAGAATTTTGAGGCAGGATATTGAAAATTATTCATTCCAATCAGGGAAAAAACTGGACAAGAATTTTTCTATTTATGATGAAACGGACTCTGTTGCAGTAATTAAGCAGGCAATAAAAAAGCTTAATCTTGATGATAAGATTTATCAGCCAAAGCTTGTTAAGGCGGTGATTTCGAATGCAAAAAACAAAATGCAGGACGCTTATACTTTTGCGACTTTTGCACGTGACTATAAATCACAGAAGATTGCACAGGTTTATGAGATGTATGAAAATGCGCTTAATAACAATAATGCCATTGATTTTGACGATATGTTAATGCTTTGTGTAAAACTGCTTGAACAGAATCCGGAGGTCAGAAAGAAATATTATGATAAATTCCAGCATATTCTTGTAGATGAGTATCAGGACACTAACCAGGCTCAATATCAGCTTGTGAAAGCGCTTTATACAAACCTTCTTCCTCAAATTCCGGAAGAGCGGTCTTTATGCGTTGTAGGAGATGTTGACCAATCTATTTACAGCTGGCGTGGTGCTGATTTTAGGATTATTATGAATTTCCAGAACGATTTTCCTAATGCTAAACTGGTTAAGCTGGAGCAAAATTACCGCTCTACTGCTAATATTCTTAATGCTGCAAATGCTATTATTGAAAACAATGAAGAGCGTGTAGATAAGGTTCTTTATTCCCAAAAAGGCGACGGTGAAAAGATTTCTCTTTATGAAGCCGAAGATGAAGCTGATGAAGCTAATTATATCGTACGCTCTATTAGAGATACTTCGGATAATTATAACCAATTTGCCGTTCTATATCGTACGAACGCTCAATCCCGTGCTTTAGAAGAAGCTCTAATAGCCGCAGGTATTCCATATCGGATTTACGGCGGACTTAAGTTCTACGACAGAAAAGAAATTAAGGATGCGATTGCGTATTTGAAAGTTATTTATAATAATGATGACTCTCAATCTCTGAGAAGAATTATTAATGTTCCTAAAAGAGCAATCGGAGAAACTACTTTAAAACACTTGCAGGAATATGCTGATGCAAATGATTTGAGCTTATTTTCGGCAATTATTGATGTAGATAATATTGAGACAATAAAATCCGGTACTGCAAGCAAGTTAAAAGATTTTGCGGGACTTATTCTGAAGCTCAAAGAAGCAGAGTCAAGATATTCTCTTCCTGAATTTTTAAGTCTGGTCTTGGAAAAGAGCGGATACTTAAGAGAGCTTCAGGCTTCCGGTACAGACGAGGATGCGGTAAGGATAGAAAACCTGCAGGAGCTTGTAAACGTAGCAAACGAGTTTGAGCCGGAAGAGCTTGATAACTCGCTCGGCGAATTCTTAGCCCAGGTCTCGCTGGTATCTGATATTGACAGTCTGGATGAAATTGCAAACAATGTAACTCTTATGACACTTCACGCCTCAAAAGGTCTGGAATTTCCGATAGTATTCTTAGCAGGCTGCGATGAAGGCATATTCCCTTCTGCAAGGTGCTCCAACAGCCTTTCTGAATTGGAAGAAGAGCGGAGACTTATGTACGTAGGGGTTACAAGAGCTGAAACCAAACTCTATTTGACGACTGCTAAACGGCGCCAAATGTGGGGTGAATATAAGTACTATTCTCCAAGCAGGTTTTTAGCAGAAATCCCTGCAAATCTGCTTGATGAAGAAACTTCCAGCGGTTTTGCACATGAAAGTACCTTTAAAAGTGCAGTTAAAACCGTTCAGGGGGGTAAATATAATACTAAATCATCGTCTGCCTCTTTTACCCCAGACGGTTATGTTAAACCTTCATCTGGTTTTGGTGCAAACTTTGTAGCGCCTTCTGCTAAAAAGACAACGAATGTTATACAAAGAACTCCAAGCAGGGTTATTATTAAGAAAAGCCCGATAAATAAAGAAAGAGAAGAAGAAAAACTCAAAGCGTTTTTTGAAAACAATATTATGAAACAAAAAATTGAGGAAAGAAAACGCGAAGAAAAACGTCTGGAAGAAGAACAGAAGAAGAAAGAAGAGTTAAAAAACTCGACAACCCAATATTTCTTCAA
Source organism: Candidatus Gastranaerophilales bacterium (assembly GCA_944324205.1). Classification (GTDB taxonomy): domain Bacteria; phylum Cyanobacteriota; class Vampirovibrionia; order Gastranaerophilales; family Gastranaerophilaceae; genus CAG-196. Next base: position 12,854 of record CALUVK010000003.1, read on the forward strand.
TGTCGGAGAGCGCGTTTTTCATGATAAACTCGGAGTCGGGCAAATTGCCGATGTAATCCAAATAGGTGACAGTACAATGTATACTATAGATTTTGGTAAATTTGGCAAAAAAGCCATGGATGCAACATATGCTCATCTAAAGAAATTTTAATACACTTTTTTATACCTATAATCTGAGCCAAACAACTCCATACGGAGCAATTCTTAAATGCATTGTTCTATTTGTCAGGGAAATATCAACTTTTACATCATCACCATTTACGAGATTTTCAAAATGATCAATGTGTCCTTCTGATTTCAAAACAACGTCCATTGGTATCGTAATTTCTGCGATAAGTTTTTCTGCAGAAAGATTATTAATCACAAGAATCTTTTCTCCTTTATAATTCCTAATATAAGCAAAATTACTCGGAGAAGATGTCTTCAACAAAGTAAAATCGCCGCGAGACATAGCAGGTAAAGATTTTCTCAATTCTATAAGATTTTTAACTTTCTTATAAACCTTACTGTTAAATTCATAATAATCTTTTGATGAACCATAGAAAAGCTTTGCAGGAACTGCACCTCTATGAATATCACGACTATCAAAATAACTTAAAAGTTTAAATTTTCCTCTTTTTTGTTTTTCAATTCTTTCCTGCTCGCTTTTTTTGGCATTTGCAAAATTATTCCGGACACCAACCTCATCACCATAATAAATAATCGGAATACCAGGCATTGACATGAGAATTGAAAAAGCCATTTCTATTCTATCAGGATCATTATCAAGAAAATTAGCCATTCGACCGCTCACACCCAATCCTTTTCTAAATTCTGCTCCTTTAGGTTCAAGCGCATTATATATAATCTCTCTAGTCTTAGGATCAATCATTTCAAGAGTCAATTCATCATGCACCCTCAAGAATACCCCCCAAGCAGAAGTAAATGGAATTTGTGGAGTAGCTTTATACGCATCAATAAAATGCTGCTTATCACCTGTAACTAAAGATGCCCAAATTGCAGGCATATAAGGGAAATGGTAGGCAATCTGAAATTCATCTGTTCTTTTTATTTCTTTCTCTTGATTATCAATTGTTGTTTTAAACTTTCTTTCCTTACCAAAATAAGGTAAAATGTCGTTCGGATACTGGCAAGCTTCCGCTTGAATTACAGTTCTTGGTGCTGTCATTTGAATATAGCAGCTTATTAATTTCAATATTGCATGTGTTTTAGGAAGGTTTTCAGCAGTTGTTCCGTCTTCTTTAGAAAGATATGGAATAGCATCAAGCCTAAAAATATCAATACCTATATTGGCCCAATAATTAATCGTGCCAAGCCAATAATATAAAACTTCCGGATTTTCCCAGTTTACATCAAGCTGAAAGGGATAAAATGTATGATAGAAATAGTAATTTCTTCCGTTTAATGTCACTTTTCTATAATGATTATCAGTAATTTCCGGGAATATTAATCTTCTTTTTGAGATTTTACCGTCCTTTTCTTTGTATTCAACAACAGTACCAATCTTTTCATCTACATATTTTGTATACTCCGGCATTTTATTCTTTACAACAAAATAATCTTTTTTTGTTACATCACCCCTTAAAAATGACTGAAACCACTCGTGTTCATCAGATACATGGTTTAATACTAAATCAGACTTAATTTTAAAACCATTCTTTTTGGCTTCAACAACAAACTCCTTAAATTGGGTTTTCCCTCCTAAATCTTCTCTTATATTACGCGGATTTTTAACATCAAAACCTGCATCAGACATTGGAGAATCTGCAAATGGCAATAAATATAGAGTGGTAACACCAAGATCTTTAAGATAGTCAAACATTGCAGAAGTATCCCTAAAAGTATTGGGTTTTTCCGGGCTTACTACTCCAAATTGATCTACATAAAACATATAGATAATTTCATCTTTATACCAATCATCAGGTCTGGTTAAATCTTCTTGTTTTAGTTGAGCCGAACGTTTTTCAACAGATTTTTGCGCAATTTCCATTACCTTATCATAAATTTCTTTAGCATTACGTTCGCCATATATTTCTACAATGCTGCTATAAATTTCATTTTCTATACGCTTTGGAACAACGAGTGCGTCCTCTGCTTGTGCTTTTGCAGTATTTACATCAGCTGCCAAAACAATACTATTAGAAAATACCAACAGTAATATTATTAAAAATGATAATATCTTTCTATACATAAAATACTCCTCAAAAATATTGTACCATCTAAACACAAAAAAGCCATGCAAATTTCTGCACAGCTTATATTTGGGGATAATAACCGGTATATTTTTGAGTCTATACCTCTATAAAAAGTCGTCTTCCTACTATATTAGGCTGGTTGTTATAATAACCGGCAAAATAACCGCCAGGGACTGGTCTATTTTGACCATAGTTTGCAAACGGGTTTGAATTATGCGGTGTGACAAACGGATTGCCTGAAGACGAAGCGAACGGGTTAGCACCAGCGGCTCTTGTTACACCATTTGAATATTTCGCCGGAGTTGTTAATACACGTGTTAATAAATTTACGAGTTCTGCCATTATTCTACCTTTCTAGAATGGTTTTAATTATTTTTTTTCCGTTGTCAACTATTTTATCGTCACAATTTTTACAAACTTTAGAGATAAAAATAAAACATCAACTAAAAGTATTAATTTTTGTAACAAAAAAGCAATTGTATTAATGCTATATACTTTATATATACAAGGAGAGTATATGCCTGAAAAGCTAACAAAATTTATTGAAACAGCACAGGAAAACAATATAGATGATAAATTGTTAAAAACACCAATTGTTCAAAAAACAATTGATAATCTTGAAAATTTTGGAAAAGATTTAGGTGATAAAGCTGAAAAAATTTTAAAACAACCGCCGGCAAAACCCCCTATCCCTACTCCTAATTATCAAGAATCTGCGTTTATAAAACCTAAAACAGAAACTACATTATATAATGTAACAAATCACGAAAAAGATATTCCTGCAGTAACAAAATGTTCTAACATATTTAAAAATTTATCTTATAGTGTTAGAGGATTTACGGCTGCTGCTGAATATAAAGACTACAGTTTATATGCAGGAGAAAAAGTTGGCCTGGGTTGGAATAAAACTAAAGGCTCTGTAAATACCGCTGTTAAAGCAGAATATAATGTAAACAATGGTAAAACAAAAATTGAATACTCTAAAACAAACCCAATTAACTCATATCATATATCAGTTTTTAAACAAAAGGATAATAATGGTTTAACTGCCGGCTATACAAATTCAAATGGGCTAAGTTCGACATTATCTATTGACAATCATAGTGCATCTTTGAGTCTTGGGTATTACAAGAACTCTAAGCGCTATAAAATAGAACTGAATGCATACGCTACAACCGGCGAGAAATACTCAGAACCATTTACAGGTATAAAAGGAAGAATTACATTTTAATCATTAGTTGCTTCATAAAGCTTAATACATAGATTTACAAAAAAGCCTGTATCTGTTATACTCAAATAGTAAATAGTTTCTTAAAAAAGAACGGTACATTTTCCCGTTCTTTTTTTATTAAAAGGAGAAATCCCGAAGGAGACTTATGAAACAAGATGTAAATAGACACGAAATAATGGAAAAAATTACACCACTCATTGAAAATACAGCAATGAGATTTAATCTTATACCGATTGAAATTGAATTTATAAAAGAAAATCACAAGTGGTTTTTAAGGATATATCTTTATTCTTACGAAAAAGATATAACTCTTGATGATTGCGAAAAAGTTACAAGAAGCCTCAATGATTTTTTGGATGAACTTATACCTGTAAAATATTATCTTGAAGTTTCTTCACCCGGGTTAGAAAGAAAATTCAAATCAGACAAAGAATTTTTGATATTTAAAGGACGTAGAATAAGCCTTAAACTTAAAACTCCGCTAGAAGGAGAAACTGAAAAAATTTTCAAAGGGGAAATATTAGACTGGGATGACAATCTAGGTTTAAAATTTTTCCGTTTTGATGATGGAGAAGAATTACAAATTCCAAAATCAAATATTCAATCTGCAAAATTATATATAGACTAAAAAAGAAAGGAAGATATAATGATTAAAATCGGAACAGCATTATTTGAAGCTTGTGAAGAGCTGGAAAGAGAAAGAGGAATTTCAAAGGATGTTTTAATTGCATCATTATGTGACGCATTAGTTGCAGCATATAAAAAACATATGCACATAAAAGATGCTGCAAATATTGAAGCAATTTTAGACGAACAAACAGGTGAAATTGGTGTATTTAGTACAAAAACAGTTGTTGAAACAGTAGAGGATCCGGATACACAAATTTCATTAGAAGATGCTAAAGAAATTGATGACGAAGTAAAAATTGAAGTAACTCCTGAACAATTTGGCCGTATTGCTGCACAATCTGCAAAACAGGTTATTACTCAAAGAATTAGAGACGCAGAAAGAAATAACATTCTAAATGAATTCCTTGAAAAGAAAGGAACACTTACTACAGGTATAATTCAAAGAGTTGAAAACAGAAATGTTATAGTAAATATCGGAAAAACAGATGCAATTATGCCTCAAAGAGAACAAATTCCTAGAGAATACTATAAACCAGGCAACAGAATAAGAGTATTTGTTCTTAATGTAAAAGAAACGAACAGACTTCCACAGGTTATAGTTTCTCATGCTCATCCGGAAATCGTTAAAGAATTATTCGAACTTGAAGTTCCGGAAATAGAAGACGGTATTGTGGAAATTAAATCAATTGCACGTGAAGCCGGTTACAGAACAAAAATCGCAGTCTGGTCAAACGATCCTGAAGTTGATTCAGTAGGTGCCTGCATAGGACCAAGAGGTTCCAGAATTCAAACAATTGTTGGTGAATTAAAAAATGAAAAAATTGATATCGTAAGATGGTCACCGGATCCGGTTGAATATATTGTTAATGCTATTTCTCCGGCAAGAGTTGTTTCAGTTGATATAATGACGGATGATGAAGAAACAAAAGATGCGCTTGTTGTAGTTCCGGATGATCAGTTATCTTTAGCTATTGGCAGAGAAGGTCAAAACGTAAGACTTGCTCATAGATTAACCGGCTGGAAAATAGATATTAAGAGTATCTCACAGATGGAAAGCGAAGAAGCAAATAACAATACAAATTATGAATATAATGATGATGTTGTTGTTGAAGATGAAGAAAGACCTGTTGATTCTGAAGAAATTCAAGAAGAAATTGAAGAAGAAATGAATCAACAAGAGCTTGATGAAGAAGATATCCAGCAGGAAGATATAGAAGAAACTTCTGAAGAAGAATAACACAAGACAAATAAAAAAAAAGAGAATGATTAAAAATCATTCTCTTTTTTTTTGTGAAATATAGAAAATTTATATTTTTTGTTCTTGACTTAGAGCTTTTTTGTTCTTGACTTAGAGCCGCTATCAAGTTGTAAAATTTTTATAATAAAGTTAAAATAATTGAGGGAAGGTTATTAGGAGAACGGATTATGAAACGCAGAGAGTTTATTATAAATTCGGCTTTAGCGGTTGGCGGAACAGCACTGCTTGCAGGATGCGGGAAAAAAGATGTTAAAAAAGCTAAAGGGCAGGTTGTCAGAAGAAAATTTGATAATACAACAATGCCTCTGATTGCATTAGGCTGTATGCGGCTTCCTATGCGAGATGGCAAAATCGATATGGTTGAATTGGACAAAATGGTTGAATACGCAATGGCGCACGGAGCTAATTATTTTGATACAGCTTATATGTACGTTGACGGCAAGTCTGAAAACGCAATCGGCGAAGTTTTAAAGAAATATCCCAGAGAAAGTTTTATTTTAACCGACAAAAACCCTGCTTATTTAGTTAATTCTCCCTCAGATGTGCATAAACTCTTTAATGAACAGCTGAAAAAATGTCAGGTTGAATATTTTGATAATTACATGGTTCATAATATAAACAAAAATACAATTCGTAATTACCGTGATAACGATATGTACGGAGAACTTCTAAAACTCAAAAAAGAAGGCAAAATCAAACATTTAGGCTTCTCTTTCCATGGTGACCCTAAAATGTTAAGAGAAGTTATAAGCGAACACAAGTGGGATTTCTGCCAGCTGCAGCTTAATTATCTTGACTGGGAAGTAGTTAATGCTGATGAGCTTTATCAGATTGCAGATGATGCCGGTGTTCCGGTTATTGTTATGGAGCCTTTACGAGGCGGGGTTTTGTGTAACCTTCCGGAAAAAGCTGCCAATCACCTTAAGGAAAAATGTCCGAATGATACACAGGCTTCTTTCGGGCTAAGATGGATTGCGGGTAAAGAGCGGGTATTTACAATTCTTAGCGGTATGAGTAACCTGCAGCAGCTTAAGGAAAATGTCGATACATTTGTTAATTATAGAGAAATAACTCCGGAAGAGGAAAAAGTCGGCCAGGAGCTTGCGCATATTATACAATCCGGCGGTGCAATAAGCTGTACTGCTTGCAGATACTGTATGGAAGTCTGCCCGAGAGGCATAAATATTCCTGCAATCTTCGGTTTATATAACATGTATAAAGGAAGTACGGCAGCTAATGCAGCGTTTATGTTTGTATATAATTATAATGCTTTAAAAGAAGAACAAAGAGCAGACAAATGTATAGAGTGCGGACTCTGTGTAAAAAATTGTCCGCAGGATTTACAAATCCCAAAACTCTTAAAGGAAGTCGATAAAACTGTTAAAGAAGTCGAAAAGGGTATGGCATAATAAAATGAAAAATGCTTATAAAATCAGACTCGCTTTAGCACTTTTAATATTTATTCTTTCGATTTTGGGTTTTGCAGGGATTTATCCTGCAAAAGTTCCGGATTTGCAGTTTGCTCCGCTTATTCAGAGAGTATTTATTGATTTTTCCGTAATTGCTCTTATTTTGCTTGCAGTTGTAGTATTGTTAACGATTTTATTTGGCAGGTTTTACTGTTCACTTATTTGTCCGTTCGGAATTTTGCAAGAAATCGGGGCATTTGTTTTAATAATAAAAAAGAAAAATTCCTACACTCCGAATTACCATGCAAAATATTTTATTGCAGCGGTTGTGTTTGGAGCTTTAGCAGGAGGAAGCGCTGTTTTACTAAGATACATAGAACCATATACATATTTTGGCTCGGCTCTTACTTTATCTATAGTTGGAATTGTGGCTTTTGTTACGGTTTTAGTAATAGTTTTCTTTAAAAACAGATTCTTTTGTACAAATATATGTCCTGTGGGAGCTATTTTGGGACTTTTATCTAAAATATCATTGAATAAATTATATATTTCAGACTCCTGCGTATCTTGCGGAATGTGCGGGAAAAACTGCCCTGCAGGGTGTATTGATTATAAAAATAAAACGATTGATAATGAAACCTGTCTTAAATGCTTAAAATGCCTTGAAGTTTGCCCAAAAGGCGGAATTAAGTTTGGGATAAAACCGCAAAAATTTAGTTTAAAAAGACGTGAACTTTTGGTTTCAGCCGGTGCGCTTGCTCTTTTCGGATTAATGATAAAAGCCGGAATTGAGATTAAAGATAAGATTGCGGAAAAATTTAAGGATATAATTTTACCTCCGGGAGCAGGAAGCGAAGAGCGGTTTGTTAATAAATGCCTTAATTGTAATTTATGTGTAAATAATTGCCCGAATAAGATTATTGTAAAAGCGGATAAGGATTTTTCAGCCGTTCATCTGGATTATACCAGAGGCGCTTGTGATAAGAATTGCACCAAGTGCGGAGAAGTTTGCCCCTCCGGCGCAATTAAGAGATTAAAATTAGAAGATAAGCAAAAAACAAGAATCGGCATGGCAATGATTAAAGCTGATGTCTGTATGAAATGCGGATTATGCTCTGAAGCTTGTCCTTATGACGCAATAACTTTTAGCAAAGGGAACCCGCCGGAATTTAACGCTTCAAAGTGTGTAGGATGCGGAGCCTGCAAAAATGCCTGCAAATCAGGTGCGATAGAGATTTTTGCAGTAAAAGAACAAAGTATAATATAAAAAGAAAGGAGACAGAAATGTCATTAGGAATAACTGAAATTACTTTAATACTGGTCGTAATACTGCTTTTATTCGGCGGGAAGAGAATTCCGGAGCTTGCAAGAGCTTTAGGAAGAGCATCTTATGAATTCAAAAAAGCCAAAGATGTTATCAAAAAAGAAACAGACGAACTTAAAGGTGCAATAGAAGATGTGCAGGAAAAGCCGGAAGAATACCAGCCTAAAGATGTATAATTATGAATGATAATAACGATGAAAGCATAATAGCGCACCTTGAGGCTTTGAGAGAAACTCTTTTAAAATGCATTACATCACTGGCTGTAATGCTTGTTCCTATGCTTTTTTTAGCACCTAAATGTCTTGATTTGTTTATTAAATTTTTAACAAAAGACACAAATCTGGTTTTGAACTATTTTTCGCCAGCGGAGGTTTTTCTTATCCAGATAAAGTTTGCGCTTGTTCTTGATTTGGTTATTTGTTTTCCGTATATAGCAAAACAGGTTTGGAATTTCTTTGTACCTGCGCTTTACGAAAACGAAAAGAAGTTTATAACCTCAATTGTTCTGACTTCAAGCAGCTTGTTTATTCTTGGGGTTATTTTCTGTCTGTTTGTAATGCTTCCGCTTGTAATAAGATTTGGATTGAGTTTTATCACAGCTAACATTCACGCAATGTGGGGAATTACAAATATGATAAATATGTCATTGTGGATGTCTGTAGCGTTCGGCGTAATGTTTCAATTCCCGTTAATTACATACTCTCTTATAAAGCACAATATCGTATCATATGAAACCTTCAGCGATAAACGTCCGTATGTAATTGTAATCCTTTTAATACTAGCAGCAATCTTTACCCCTCCGGATGTTTTAAGCCAGCTAATATTATTTACACCTACATACTTATTATTTGAGCTCGGACTTTTGTGCGCAAAGTTTAAATTAAAAAACAAAATAAAACCTGTTGATTACAATTAATCTGATTATTATGAGCAAAAATCTTTTTCACAAGGTTTAAATTAGTATGATTAGAAAAAATTCTTTATCATTTCAAGCAAATATCCATTCTCCCAAACTCCGTTTTAAACAGGAAGACTTCTTTGTACATATTCGCGGTTATGGCAAAAATTCTAACTGGGCCAACGATATAAAAAAGACCGCTGATTTAGCAGTTGATCTTTTCAGACGTGATACTGATATTGAAAATGTTTTAAAACTCATTTCACTAGGTGTAAAAAATGCCAATAAAACAAACACTCTTGATTTAACAAAAAAACTTTTTTCAGGATTTTTACGAGTTCCCAGAAAAGATTGGGCCAGTAAACCCTGGACAAACTTAGTGACACCATACAATAAAGGGAAATATAATAATTATCGTAATCGTTTAGATTATATTGCAGCACATCCTCTCCATCCTACACAAGCTCCAGATTACTCAAGACCAATTATTAATAATGATGGCACTAGAATAATACTGCATGGCTCAGCCATATACATAAATAAAAATCTTGATAAAATATTTGAACTCTCAAAACAAATTTTGCCAAAATATATTTATAAAGATGCACAACCTGAAAATATGACTGAAATTAATTCTATTATTGCAGAAATCCGCTGGATTTTAGCACATTCTACACCTTGGTTAAGAGGCAGTGATACAATCGCTAATGTATTAATGAGAGCAATGTATAAAGCCATCGGGATTAAATCTTATCCTATTAAAAAAGGAGTATCTCTGGATTTAGAAGCTTACTGTACAGAGCTTGGCGACTATAAAAAACAATTTCCGGCGTATTTTGAAAAACCGCCGGAAATCATTGAGTAATTAGTTATTTTTTACTATTCGTAAATATAACCGTTAGTTAAGTCTATCTTTAACGGGCCGAGAAGTCTTATGTTAACAATCTGATTTGGCATTGTTAAGACTTTAGCACCCTTAAATATCTTTCTCCAGAACCCGATTTTACCCGGGTCAAGTGTTGCAACACCATAGAGCATTACAGCCTGATCATGAGGAGTTACAAGAAGTTCGTTCTTGATAATAATTTCACCGTTTTGTCTAAAAAGTTTTGCTCTTTGAACGTGTTTTACCTGACCTTTCAAGTCGCTTCCCTGTTCAATCAATAAATATTTTTCTTTAGTAACAATATTTTTAGGAACTTTTGCAGTATAAATATCAGTTACGTTAGAAATTTGCGAGCCGACAACTGTTTCCATTTGTATCGGGAAGATTGAACCGGCCGGAATTATACCGATTGAACCTTGTACTTTAACATTATCAACAATATAACCTTCTGCAGTTCTTTTCTGCATAGATTCTGCTAATTTCGCATTCGGATTAAGTTTAGCTTCCTGCATCATCTTATAAAGAATAGCTGCGACTTCTGCTCTGTTTGCGGGTCTTTCTGCTTCCAATTTGCCTTCATTACCCGGCATTACAATAATCATATCCAGAAGTTGTGCTTTACCTGCTGCAAGCAGGAACCATGCCGGTATTTGGGTATAATCTTCATAGCTCTTTTCTAAGATTTCCTGTGCTTTTTGTTCGCTTATCTGCTGTGTCGTTAAAGCATTAACAGCAATTGAAATAGCTTCTGCTCTTGTTACAGAATCATAAGGTCTGAATTGTGCATTTTCAGAGTCTGTAACTAAATCAAAATAAACAGCTTTTTTAATAATATCGTAAGCCCAGAAATCAGGCTTTACATCAGAAAAGTGGATATCCTGTGTTACGCTGGCATCTTCCTGCCCCAGAGCCTTAATCGCCATAGACGCAAATTCTGCTCTTGTTACAGGAATATCAGGTTTATAAGTTCCATCCGGATAACCTACTACAACGCCGACTTCTGTCAAAAATTTGATAGATTGATATGCCCAGTGATTTTCATCCATGTCGCTGTAGAAGGCATGCGCAGGGTTGTTAAGCATTAATACTGCTGTTAATACGAACACTCCCTTTAATAATTTTTTGAACATCAAGAGTCCTCCTTTTCATTTTTCCTCTTGTATCTATCCTAGCTTAAATAAGCTGTTATTGCAATTTTTTTTAACAATTCTACATAAAAACGCAAAATTTTTTATTATTATGTTTTAATATATACAGGTGTGTGAATATGGAAATCAGGATAAATAATTCTGTTAATTTTGGACGTCTCCTGAAACCATCCGAGGAGGCTGATTACGCCTCTGTGCTGGAGCGTGCAAAAGCAAAAGCGGGAAACAGGGGTAAAACAATTCTTATAGCACCCTCATCTTCGCTTCCGCAGGCCGATATTAATAACACTGGAGTTGGAAATCTTGCTTCAAACGAAGGATTTTTTGATTTTGTGAAAAAATACTGGGGAATAAATGAAATCCAGCTTCTTCCCACAGGCCAGTACCACGAGCACCACGGACACTATCCAATGTATTCCGGAACTTCTATGGATTTAGGAAACCACATGATTGATATAAAATCACATATTCCGGATGAAGATTTTAGAGAAATAGTGAATGCTAATAAAATCAAAGACAAAGTAAATTTCTTTAATGTTGTTGATATGAATTCAGCACAGGAAAAAGCTCTAAGAAAACTTTATAAAAACATGCCGGATAGAGAAGAATTTAATAAATTCAAATTAGAAAATCATTCGCGCCTTGAAGCAAAAGGACTGTTTAGAGCATTGAGAACAATATACGGAAGTGCAAATTATCACAAATGGGATGACATTGATAAAAATCTTTTTCTTTTAGAGCCGGAAAAAAGAGATAAAAGGATAAAAGAAATCTACAAATTGCAAGGCGAAGAAATTGATTTCTATTTTTACAAACAATTTCTTGCAGAAAAAGATTTAAAAAAGGCTAAAGAGAATTTAAATTCCAAAGGCTTAAAGCTCAATGCTGATTTTATCTGCGGGTTTTCGTACGATGAAGTCTGGTCTCATCCGAAAGCATTTACCCCAAATGCATCAATCGGCTGGGGGCTTCCTGCGCTTAATTTTGATAATCCGGAAGCTGAAAAATTATTAAGAGAAAAAACAGAGTTTTACGCAAAACGTTTTGACGGATTTCGGGTCGATGCCGGATGGACATATATTAACCAGCCTCAAAACAGCTCACAGTATAAATATTACGATGATAAAATTCTAAATATCATAGAAGACGAAGTCAAAAAGGTTAAGGGTAAAAATTATGACTTAAAAAATTTGATGTATGAATTTTCAGCAGACCCTAAGCAATTTAATATCTATTCAGGAAACAGCCTAAAACCATACATAGCTAACCGCGTTCAGATACGCACCTCCGACCATCTTTCAAACAACTGGGGTTCTAACCGTGCATTTCTGGATAGAAACTGGAACCCTGCAAATTTTATAATCGGAGCAGCTAATCACGATTCAAATAGAATTAAACCTAATGAAAAACAGGCAAAAGTCTTATCTAAAATCCTGAAAATTCCGGAGAAAAAACTTACGGATGAAAAAGAATTCATAAGAGCGAAACTTGCAGAACCGGCCGGAGCATATAATAACATGATATTCTTTAGAGACGCGCTGGCGCTTGAAGATACCAACTCAAAAATACCGGTTGATTATAAAGAATATTATGAAAACCTTCTAAAAAATAAAGACGGATATAATCCTATGGATGCACTTGAAAAAACATTTAAAGCAAAAGGATTGGATAAAGAAGAACCTGAACTTTATAAAAAAATAGTAAAATATCGTAAAATTTTGGATAGTCAGGAAAAACAAATACATCCAATAATAAAATTAGGAGCAGGAATCGTTTGTTTGGGAATTTTAGCATATGGAATATTTAAATATACAAAACAAGAAAAACAAAAAAATTATAATTTCACTTCCAATTCACAACACATCTGACAAGCTCCAAATGTTCCTCCAGAAGCCTTTAGATTTTTCCGAAAACAACAATAGTGAGGAGCATTAAATAATTCTTTGAGGCTTTTCTCTTTTACATTGCCTATTTTTTGTGAAAGGCAGGGGTAAACATAACCTTCCGGATTTATCATCATGTTGTTATAAGGGTATGTACAGGGTTTATAAATCTCACTTAACGGAGTGCCGGGGCGGGTTTCAAAAAACTTTTCTATTGATGAAAGCGGATTTTTTGAATACTCAAATTTCGGGGAAAATCTTATTTTTGTTTTACCCTTCATACTCTCTATTTCGCGGTAAACCGATTTAAAATGTTCCATATCAAAATACAATTCTATCGGGTATTCAGCCGTAAATTCAGGTATAAAGCTATCTTGAAGTATTGAATTTTGCTTCCAGTGATTATTTCTTAAAAACGATATTGAAAAGAATTCAAATCCCATGTCATTACAAAGTTTGTACAGTTTTGGCACATCATCAAGATTATTTTCAAGAACAATGGTTTTTATATCAACCATCTGATTTTTCTTTTGTGATTTTAAATTCTCCAGATTAGAAATTATCTTATCAAAAATCCCCTCTTTTCCTCTGTTTTTGTCGTGGTTGCTGCCATATCCGTCAAGTGAAACTGATAAAAGCAGGAGCTTATATTTAATAAATGCCTTAATTATTTCGTCACTAATCAGAATACCATTTGATACAACATGAACTTTGTTCAGAATTCTTTTGGATGTATAAGCTAGAATATCAATAAAATCTTTTCTTACAAGCGGTTCCCCGCCGACCAGTGTTGCAATCGAATAGAATGGAAGCTGGTCAATAACTTTTTTCCATTCATCAGTTGTTAATTCTTCTTTTTTTCTTTCCTGTCCAACATAACAATAAGGGCAGTTGAGATTGCATCTGTATGTAAGTTCAAGAAAGTAGCGGAATGGTATTTGGGCTCTGCCGTATTTATCATTATATGAAAATGATGTATAAAAGTTTCTTACCCAATCAAACAAGCCCGAATAATTCATAAATCCCCCGATATCTTTACTACCTATATTAGCATAAAGTTTAATGATTGTTTACGCGTTCAGGTTTAATATAATAAAGAATCCTCATCGCTCAAACTTTCCTCTCTTTTTTCTAAGAGAGGTTTCTTTTGGGGGGTAAAGGAGAAGGGGTAAAGGAAACGGAGTAAATGGAAAAGAAAGCAAATATTATGTTTTGTAAAATACTTGACAATAACCAGCAAAAAATTTTGGGGGAGCAATAGTAGGTCAGGCATTGCCTGACATTAACTGTTGAGAAGTTTAATAGTTTAAGAATTGAAGAAAATTTAATGTCAGGCATTGCCTGACCTACTAAGGGGTAAAGGTAAAGGAGTCGGGATGCAAATATTAAGTTTTGTAAAATATTTGACAACAGCTAGCAAAAAATTTTTTTAGAACTTTTAATACAGATATAAAGCTCTCTCTTCTTATTTAAACGGACAGGCCTTGGTTACAAAATACACAAGGTCTTTTTTTTATTTAATTCTTTTTTTCATACCGAATTTTATAAGCGAGTTTACAAGAGCCTGCGGAAGCTTTGAGACAAGGCTCGCTGCAAATGCGTCCCTTCCGACTGTATATGATAATTTAGGTCTTTTACTTCTGTCAGCTTTCAATATAACATCTACAACCTTTTCCACTGATAAACCTTCTCTGGCGTTCTTTTTAGCGTTGGATACAAGATAGCGCATTTCTTTTTCGTAGCCGTTAAAGTATTCAAAATATTTTGAATTCTCGTCAATAGATTTTCCCCATAAAGGTGTTGCAATAACGCCGGGTTTTATTGATATAACTTTAATATTTTTCTTGTTTTCAATCAAAAGCGAGTTAAAGAACATGTCTAAAGCGCGTTTTGAAGCGCAATAAGGAGATATAAACGGAAAAATCCCGAAGCTTGCCATTGAGCTTATATTAATAATCCTTCCGTCATTTAAAATTTCCATAAGCCTCTGGGTTAATTCAATATGTCCGAAAACATTAACATTAAACTGCCTGCGAAGCTCATCCGGCTCAATTCTTTCGACAGGGCCTGCTACAACACAGCCGGCTATATTAACTATAGTATCTATTTTGGTGCACTTTGAAAGAAGATAATCGCAGGCGAGCTTTATCGTTTCGGGCTTAGAGTAGTCAATATAGAAGGGGTAAATGTTTGGAGAAAGCGCCCTTAAAACATTTTCATGCTCTTTGTTTCGATATCCTGCAAAAACAATATTATCCTCGCAAAGACGTTTCAAAAGCGCCTTTCCGATACCTGATGCTGCCCCTGTAATTACATAAGTCTTAGTCTTCATACAATGGTCTCATAATAAGTATTGTAGACAAATTAACCTGAATAAAATCATGAGATTCAATTTCTTTTTGTGGAACAAGTTTTGATTCCATTGTACAGTTTTTTACCGCTATAAACTGTTTATTAGTATTCAGAATTTCAGACAGCAGTCTGGTTCTCTTACCGATTTTAGGCATGAATACATAACCTCTTATTATATATTCAGCAGTTTCAATATAAACCTTTTCTCTCCAGGCTGATGTTGTTAATTCTAAAATTTCGTTATTATCCATTTATTTATTCTCCACGTGTGAATTGGTTTATTAAAAGTTTATAAGTTTAGTGGTTTAGGAGTTTAGAGGAATTTAAATTCGCTTTCGCTCATTAAATTGGTTTATTAGTTTATAAGTTTAGTGGTTTATAAGAATTTTAATTCGCTAACACCCATATTATATTTTTATATTATATTTTTTAACTTCTTCTAAACTTCTAAACCTCTCAACTCCTAAACCCTTTCCTAACTCATATATGACTGGAACAATGGTAAGTATAGTGCCAGTGCCATAACAAGAACGATACTACCGATTACGATAAGCATAATAGGCTCAATCATCTTTGTCATGGTATCAATAATACCGTCTAAGGTTCTATCAAGGAAGTTAACGCCTTTTTCAAGCATATCACCCAAACGACCGGATTGTTCACCTGTTGATATCATAAATAAAAGCATCTTTGGAACAATCTTTGTTGATTTGAGTGCTTGGGATACCTGCAAACCTTGTTGTACCTTTACAATTGCACCGCTCATTTTGTTTCTTAAAACTGAATTTGTAAGAGTAATTACTGCAAGGTGCAAACAGTCTACAATCGGAATACCTGCATCATATGATACACTCATAACTGATAAAAAGTTTGAATAATTTGAATACATTATAAGGTTATTCAAAAGCGGTATTTTTAATACTATTTTATCAAGCAGATTTCTTGCAGGCTGCCAGTTAAGCATAACAAAACAGAAAACGATAAATGCAACAATAAATATCGGAATTGTATACCAGTATGTTTTTAAATAATCACCCGCATTAATCATAATTGATGTAATTAATGGCAATGCCTTATCCTGCTGTTCAAACATTTCTTTAAATGCAGGGAATACAAACACTAACATGATAATAGTAATCAAGAATGCCAAAACTACAACGAACATCGGATACATCAATGTACCGATAACTTTACCTTTAATGTTAGATTGTTTGGTAAGCAAATCCTTAATACGGCCTAAAGTTTTTTCAAGTTCACCGGATTCTTCACCGGCTTTAATCAAACCGATAAAGATATAACCAAAAACCTGCGGATATCTTGCAAGTGTATCTGCAAACGTAGAACCTGCCATAATCTGAGTTTTCAGGATTTTAGACATATCTCTGATTTTTTTCTTTGCAGCTTCCTGCTCCATAAACATCAAAGATTCAACAGCCGGAATACCTGATGTCAGCAAGATTTGGAGCGTAGATATAAAATCTATTTTCTCAGAAAGGCTTAAACTTGTAATATGTGCTGCGCGTTTAGCCTTAGCATCAGAATACTCATTAATCTTTGTAGGAACAAGCCCCATTTTTCTGATTATGTCTCTTGCGTCTTTTAGGTTTGAAGCCGTAACTTCTCCTTTTACAACTTCTTTTCCCTGTTTTAATGCGCTGTAACTGTATATTGGCATATTATCCTC
>CALUVK010000004.1 GCA_944324205.1 Candidatus Gastranaerophilales bacterium
GAACTTCCGCTGTTGAATTATGTCCGGTATGCAAACATCCGAAAAGTTATTTTATGGTCAAAGCAAAGAATTACTAATTAAAATTCTAAATTACAATTTTAAATAAGATCCGAAGAATCTTACATTCTTATGTAAAAAAATAGATTCTTCGGATTTTAAAATTAAAGTTTCAGAACACGTCATCCTGCTATTTTATTTAAAAGTCTTTTAAAAAATGATGGTTTTAGGCTTTCCTTTTCCATTGGTAATACCGGTTTTGGAAACTCATGCCAGTAAGGCTGAGTTCTAAAGTCATTTTCTGCACCATATCTTGCCTTAAAATACTGATGCATGTTGCCATAATTCATACCACCCATCATTGGATAACCATACATGCCATAATTGAACATAATTACACACCTTTTTATTTACTTCACTATATATATAAAAAAAAATTTCTTTATAAAATTGCCTTTTTAAAATTTAAATAATACGCCACCTCTCTCTAACCTAGTAATATTAAGAAATTTTGGCGTTTACATTTCTTAACAGAGTTGTAATCTTAATATTATTTGCAGTCCTGCTATTTAAATGGTACAATTTGTAAGTTAAGGAAATTACTTAATTTGTAGGATTTGTCAGAAGGGATAGCAAATTAGAATATAAGTATGTCAGTTAATAATATTGAAAGTTTGAATAAACAACAAGAATTTGTTCAGGAAGCTGAAATTGATGGTATTGAAATCCTTGTTAATTTAGCAAAACAAGGAAAGATTGATCCTTGGAATGTAGATATTGTTGAAGTTACAGATAAATATTTAATGCATCTGTTTCAATCAAAGGCTCAAAATTTACGGTTAACAGGACGAACACTTCTCTTTGCAGCAATACTTTTAAAGCTTAAATCAAATGTTCTTGAAGGCATAGATGTATTAGATTTTGAACCCCAACATGAAGAGGATTTGAATTATGATGATGATTCACCCTTAGAATATGACCCTGAAGAATATATTCCAACTAATAATGTTATTTCAATTGATGAAGTCCTGCAAAGACGTACAAGTGTTAGGCTTAATCACAATAGAGTTGTAACATTAAGGGATTTGATACGACAGTTAGAATTCTATGAAATGCTTGATAAAAAACAATCCCTCAAAAATGCACATGAAAGAGCTAAGAGACGTGTACAGAATTATGCAAGATTATCACCAGAAGATATTATTAATCTTGCCCATGATGAATATATTGAAAATGGGGTACAAAGACTTAAAGCAAATTTGTCTGAAATTTTAAGCAGACAAGATAAAATTGAATTAAATGAATTAACTCTTTTAGGTATGGACAGAATTAGTGCTTATATATCACTTTTATTCTTAACTACTGAAGGCAACTATGATTTAGAACAAGAAGAATTTTATTCTGATTTGTATGTTGTTAAACGTAAAGACTTAATTAATCAAGAAAACGAAGATGAATTCAATAACATTATAGAGAACACTAAGGACGTTCTTGTTGATAGAGAAGAGGTTAGTGCATAATGGAACAGTTAAAATCACGGATTGAAGCTGTTTTGTTTGTAACGGCAAAAGTTCTACAGATAAAAGATATCTCAGAAATTCTAGAAGAAGAACCTGAAAAAGTAGAAGAAGCTCTTTTAGAACTAATAATGGATTATGCTTCGCGAGATGGAGCTTTAGAAATTGATGATGAAAATGGCTACATTCTTCAGGTAAAACAAGAACATTTAGATATAGTAGAAAAACTTTGTCCGGTAGAATTAAAACCACCTGTTTTAAAAACATTAACTGTAATAGCACTAAAAGAACCTATTCGGCAAACTATTTTAAAAGAGTTAAGAGGCTCTAATGCTTATGAACATGTACAAGAGCTCCTGGAAAAGGGACTTATTTCTCGCCATAAAGATAAAAATGGACGCTCTTACAATATAAAAACGACACCTAAATTCGCAGAATATTTTAAATTAAAAGGAGATGTCAGATCTCTTGTAAAAACTCTTAATATTGATAAAGGTGTTAAAGACGAACCCCAATAATATCAAAAACATCTCTTCTTGATATTGTTTTTTGTTCTGCTGTATCTAAATCCTTTATTGTCACTTGATTTAATTTTAATTCATCTTCACCTAAAATCAGAGCATATTTGGCCACTTTAGAAGCTTTTTCAAGCTGTTTAACAAACTTTTTGTTTGTTAAATCGAACTCTGCACTGATTCCTTTTGCCCGCAGTTCTTCGGTAAGCTTTATTGCTTCCAGCGGCTCGTTTGAAACTACAAAAGCAGTTGTTCTTGTATCTTCCTTTTCTCCGATAAGTGAAGCAAGCCTTTCCATACCCATTGCAAACCCGACAGCAGGAGTATCTTCTCCGCCGAGGTTTTTAACGAGGCTGTCATAGCGTCCGCCGCCGCAGACTGCGTTTTGGGATCCGAGATTGTTTGATTTTATCTCAAATACAGTTCTGTTGTAATAATCAAGCCCTCTTACAAGAAGCTTATTGATAGAATAATTGATATTTAAAGTATCAAGATAACTTTTTAGTTCATTAAAATGCTCTGCGCATTCTTCACATATAAAATCAGATTGTATCACTTGCTGAATTTCAGGTTTCGCGTAAATTTCCTTGCACTCTTCAACTTTGCAGTCTAAAAGACGCAGAGGATTTTTTTCATATCTTGCCTGACAATCAGGACACAGTTCGGGTAAATAAGGTTTAATTACGGATTTCAGTTTGGTTTTAAATTCTTCCCTGCATTTGGGGCACCCGAGAGAATTTAATTCAACGCTCAAATCGTTTAATCCGAGAGCCTTTAGATAATTTACCGCCATTAAAATAACTTCCGCATCCGCGGTTGGCTGTTTAATCCCAAAAACTTCTACTCCGACCTGATGAAACTGTCTTTGCCTTCCTGCCTGCGGGCGTTCATAGCGGAACATGGGGCCTTTATACCAGAGCTTAACCGGAGCAGAAAGCCTGTGCATCCCGTTTTCAATAAATGCTCTTACAACTCCTGCAGTGTTTTCAGGACGAAGTGTAAGCGAGCGCTCGCTTTTTTCAAAAGTATACATTTCTTTGTTAACAATATCTGTCGTATCGCCCACCCCGCGTGCAAAAAGTTCTGTCGCTTCAAAAATCGGAGTTCTAATCTCTTTTGCGCCGTATATCGTAAAAATCTTTCTTGCAGTATCTTCCATAAAATGCCATAGGGGCATCTCCGGAGGTAATATATCTTTTGTCCCTTTTTGTACTTTTATTATTGCCATAGTTTTAATTCCTTTATATAATTAATTTTACTATAGTAAATAATCGGAGTAAACATTATGGGAATAAAAGTCATAAAAATGCAGGGCTGCGGAAATGATTTTGTCGTAGTTGATTATGAAGAGTTTTCAAAACTAAATCTCTCAATGCCGGAGGCTGCAAAAAAACTGTGTGACAGGCATTTCGGAATTGGAGCAGACGGACTCATTATTCCGAATACGAATGTTGAAGAGGCAGATATCGGCTGGTTTTTCTATAATTCAGACGGCTCAACCGCCCAGATGTGCGGAAACGGAATGAGGTGTTTTGCAAAATATGTTTATGACAGAGAGTTTGTTAAAAAATCAGAGTTTACAGTTAAAACTCTTGCAGGAATTATGACGCCCAAAATTCTTTTTGACGGGCAGGTTATGGTTAATATGTCAAAACCGATTTTAGAAACCGAAAAAATTCCGTTCCTTCCGAATAATAATTTAAATTACAAGATTTCTGTTAAAAACATGATATTTGAAGGCAATGCCGTATCAATGGGCAATCCGCATTTTGTTATCTTTGTGTCTCCTGACGATGATGTAATGGCGTTTGCAAAAGAGTACGGCCCGATAATTGAGACGGGTGCGGAATTCCCTGAAAAAACAAATGTGGAATTTGTTAAAATAAAATCTTATAAGAAAATCGAACTTGCAGTCTGGGAGCGCGGCTGCGGAATAACCCTTGCCTGCGGGACAGGCGCCTGCGCCAGTGTTGTTGCAGGAATTCTAAACGGATATATTGAAAACTCCTGCGAAGTCCATCTTCCGGGAGGAGTTGTAAATGTTGTCTGGAACGGTACACCAAACAAACCCGACGGAGACGTATTCTTAACAGGCCCTGCCGAATATGTATTTGATGCTGACTTTTAGTTATTCTCCGATTATTTTTGCAGAATTATCTAAGTCTTTCATTAAATCAGGATGTTCTTTATCCAGACCTCTGTGTCTTAAAGCATCTGCAATTGCTTTTGCAAAATTAGGCGCTTTACCTTCTGCAACTGCTTTATAATACTCATCTTCAAATTTTTCGCCAAGCCTTAATTCCCAACATCCTTCATTCGTACCCGGACGGTTGTATGTTTTAGCAATCCCGAAAACATCTGTAAAGAAGATTTGAATTCTCTTTGCAGGACTTGCAAAAAGTTCGGTAAAGCTTGCTGATATAAATTTCTTTTTATCAGTCCTGATTTCATTAAGATATTTTTTCTTATCTTCATTAGAAATATCTTTTGCAGCAGTATCTTCTGCTAAAAACCTTGTTTTTGTCATAAATCTTTTATCTTTATTGCTGAAAAGACCGTCAACAAATTCAAGAAATGAAGAGTTATCGTGCGAACCCGGCATTATTGTATTTTTCTCCGGAGCTTTAGAGCCGCGGTAATCAAACTGTGTGACAGAAATTCCGCCGAGTCCGAGTTTTTTCATAACACGCTGTACCGGAGGGGTTACTTCGCCTAAATCTTCACAAATAATTGAAGAGATATCATGTCCGTATTTTTTAGCTGCAGGAAGAACAATTTTATTAAGTATTGCAGCATATTCTTCATCATTTTTCTTTTTATATTTGCTTTCAAAAGCAGAATAAATCCGGCCTGAATTTTCCGGCGTCATTTTTTTAGCCCCCACTGTGTATATGAATGGGTCAACTAATCCGATTACATGATCAATTCTCATTCCGCCGGGAAAACTTGCAAAATAGTTTTCGTATTTCTTTTTTAATACTTCTCCTGCTTCCCCTAATGAGCCGTCTTTGTTAAATATTTTATCAGGATTGTAATACTTAAATCCCCATCTCTGTCCGTCCGGCGAGAAATAATCCGGCGGACAGCCGAGCGCTTTATTTTTGAGGAATAATTTCTGGTTAACCCATTCTTCAACAGCAGAAGATGCGACAGGAGAGTCTCCGATAATGCTTATTCCACTCTCGTCCGCTAATTTATTTGAAATAGCGTTTTCTTTTTCTACAAGCATCTGCTCAAAAAGATAAAGGTTATAATCGTTTGCATATTTTTCTTTTAGTTCACTAATCCTTGATTTTGAAGCCTCTGACTGCGGATTTACATAGAGTGTTTTATCAACTCCCTGCCATTCTTCCCAGCTGCGGTTATTGTTTTCGCTGCTTATAAGCCTGAATATAGCGCTCTGCTCATATTTTGCTTCATTTTCTAATTTAAATTTTGCGAATTCTTCCTTGTATAAAGTATTTTTCTTTGAATTCTCAAAAGCTTCTCTAAGCGCTTTATCGTAATTTTCCCTGACATAAGGATAGTTTACCCGCTCCGGGTTTGGATTGTTTTTGACAATGTTGTCGAAAGTCTCTTTAGAGAGAAGTTTTTCTGATACTAATTTCTCAAGCGGTATTAAAAATATATTCTTAGTATCAGCTTCCGGCGCGTAGGGAGAATTATCTGCGGCTTTTCTTAACCCGTTAGGCTCCTGCTGGATGTGTGAAAACCCGTGTTCTTTTAAAAAAGGTATAAATTTTTCTTTAACTGTTCTTGAAAACAAGGAGCCAATCCCTGTATTTTCGCTCCGTACAGCCGGTGCAGATGCGTTATGCAATATTATATCAACCTGCTTGCCTAAAAGATTTAATCCTTTATTCACAGAATTTGTATAAACCTTCATTTCCGCCTGATTAGGCTTGCGCCCAAATGACGGATTAACCCCGACACTATTAACCTTCATTCTTTTCTCCTGTAACACACATGTAATCCAGCGATATACTGCTTATATCTTAATCATACTACGTAAAAATATATACGCAAGTATGAATATTAAATTAATAAATAGCAAAAAAAATTTTTAGTGTTTTTATAATATCAGACGAAAGGAGTTTATATGAAAATACAGACCAATTATTATTTTTCAAAAACTACATACATAAAAGCTTTCAAAAGTAATAAGACAGAAGATGAAATCAAACAGGAAGAACAAAAAATCGAAAACGAAGAACGTGAAATAAAAAAGCAAATAGATTACCTTAATAAAGAAGAAAATAAGTTAGAAAATGAACAAAAAAAACTTGACCGTGAAATGGCCGCAATCAACCGTACAGTAAAATAATTACGTATCAAGTCCTAAATCAAGAGTTGGAGCTTTAGCAACAATAGCACTTGATGATATAATATCAACTCCTGTAGATGCAATTTCTCGCACAGTTGAAAGATTAACATTCCCACTCGCTTCTATTACGGCTTTGCCTGCAATAATTTTTACACATTCGCGCATTTGCTCCAATGACATATTATCAAGCATAATAATATCTACGCAACAATTCACTGCCTCTTTTACTTGCTCAATAGTATCACATTCTACTTCAATTTTATGAGCATGCGAAATATTTTTTCTGAGTTTTTCTACCGCTTTTGTTAATGAACCTGCATATTTTATATGATTATCCTTTATCATTGCACAATCTGACAGGTTGAACCGATGCAAACTGCCACCACCCATTTTAACAGAATATTTTTCAAAAGCTCTAAAACCAGGCGTTGTTTTTCTTGTATCAACTATTTTTGCTTTATATTCACCAATAGCCTTTTGATATTTATTTGTTTCCGTTGCAATTCCGCTCATTCTTTGAATATAATTCAATGCAGTCCTCTCACCCATTAAAATATATCTTGCTGGCCCACTAATCTCTGCTATTTTATCACCTTTTCTAATAATATCTCCATCATTAAAATAAAACTTTATTTTTATATCAGACGAAAGTATTCTAAATACACATTCAAAAACATTTTTACCGCAAAAAATACCTTCTGTTCGGGTATTAAGTGTACAAGTCAAAATATCATCTTCATCTGTTAAATAATCTGTTGTTATATCGCCAAACCCTATATCCTCATTTAGAGCGTTTTTCACATGTTCTTCTATAAAAAAATTATTTAACATAAACTAACTCCCTATTTTCTTGTTTTATAATATTTGAATGTACAGCTTCTACATTTGTTTGACTGTAATCAGAACGACAATGCGCCCCTCGAGACTCCTTTCTTGCAAGAGCTCCTTCTACAATCAGACCTGCCGTTGTTAGCATATTTCTATATTCGTACTCTTGAATATTCAAACATTTTCTCATACGTTTAAATTTAGTCTTCATTTGTTCTATTTCTTTTTGAGCTTGAACAAGAGATTGTTCTGAACGAATAATTCCAGCATTATCCCACATTAAATTCTTTAACTCGGCCCTTAAACTGGAGATATCATAGTCTTCCTCACTAATTGGTTCCGAATAAATATCAATAATCATTCTTATAGAATCATCTATCTTTTTAGGGGGTTGTAAATTGGCAAAAGAAAGATAATCTGCAAGTTCATATGCACAAACTACACATTCTAACAATGAATTACTTGCAAGCCTATTCGCACCATGCAAACCTGTAGAAGCAACTTCACCAATTGCATAAAGACCTCTAATAGAAGTTCTCCCTTCAACTGTAGCTTTTATCCCTCCCATAGAATAATGGGCTGCAGGGGCTACCGGAATCGGCTTTTTTGAAATATTAATACCTTTTTCGTAACATCGTTTCGATATTGTTGGGAAACGTTTGAAAAGTTTTGCACTATCTAACATTGAAGCATTCAAAAAAACATTAAAAGTATGTTCTTTCTTCATTTCGCTATATATAGCTCTTGTTACTATATCTCTAGGTGCTAACTCCCGTCTATCGTGATAACGCCCCATAAATTCATCGCCATGACTGTTAATTAATTTAGCGCCTTCACCACGTACAGCTTCTGAAATCAAGAAACGATCTCTATTATTAGGATCTAAAGCTAATGCAGTAGGATGAAATTGGATAAACTCCATATCCTGAATAATTGCTCCTGCATTGTATGCCAAATCTATTCCATCACCAGTTGCACCGGAAGGATTTGTAGTATATTTATAAATCTGCCCGACACCACCGGTTGCCAGTATTAAAGCGGAAGTATAAACTATCTCATGCTCTCCGGTTAACTCATTATAAACAATAATTCCCTTACACTCTTTGTCAGCATCTACCAACAGCTCCACTGCCATTGAATTCTCTAAAACAGTTATATTATCGTCATTGAAAACATTATTACATAAAGCATCTGTAATTCCTTTACCAGTCGCATCCCCACCAGAGTGCAGTATTCTTCTGACACTATGGGCTGCTTCAAGAGTAAATGTTAAATTTCCATCAGCCTCTTTGTCAAATTTCACTCCGCATTCCATTAAATCATTAATAACCTGATCAGAAGCTTGTGATATATACTCTACAGTTTTTCTATCGCTTAAACCAGCACCCGCTCTTAGTGTATCTTCTACATGTAAGTTCACATTATCTTCTCGATTTTGATGAAGAACCCCTACAATTCCACCCTGGGCATATCTTGAATTACTTTCTCCTAAATTTGATTTAGTCACCAATAATATACCATCTGGCAAATTAATTTGTTGTGATATCTTTAAAGCAGAATACAATCCTGCAGCACCACTTCCAACTATTACAACTGAATATTCGGAATATTTCATCTTTGTCCCTTTTCTGTGTATCTTATACTTATATTATAAACCAAACACAGAAAACATCTCTTATACTCGACGAATTGAAAGGTTTAAAAGTTTTGGATTTAAAATATCATCTATAATTGAATCTTCAATGTTTATTGTTGGAACATATTCTTTTGCTTTCTTAATATCAGCATTGTATCCTTCCAGATCTCCTAGCTGCTTTTTTACTAGCGCTCTATCTACATATGCCTTAGCATTATTTTTCTTTCTGTCTATAGCCAGATCCCAAACTCGCAATGATACATCATAACGACCTATTGAATTATATAATTCAGATAAGCAAGCATAACCTGCATAAGCAGTATTATCAGTATTTAAAATATTATTACAATAAGCCATTGCTTCTTTATAATTACCCGCTTCTTTAAATAACATAGCGACCGTAAGATTTTCATTGAAACTTATATTACCAGCTCTGACACCACCATTTACAAAATCATTCAAAGCTCCTTTATAATCTCTGCCCATTAATCTTATATATGCCCGCTCTTTATATAAGGTGTTTAACTCATTATCAGAAGCAAACGTTGGTATTGTTTCAATTGCTTTATTCATCTCCTTCAGAGCTTTGCTTTTATCCTTATACATTTTAGCTAAATAAACAGCATTATTCCTATGAAATATATATTCAGTTGAAGCATAATTATTAGTAAGTTTTGCAATAATAAATTTTGTGTTATTACCCCAAAAACACATTTGCAAGAACTTATTTCCCGGAGGTGTACAAAGCCAAGCTACAAATAGAAAACCCAGTATTATATATACCAAAAGCTTTGTATCATCTTTTCGATTTGTTTTTTTCATATTTGTAATCATTTTGTAGCTCTCTTTCTATATAACATTTTATACAAAAATTTTAAAAAAATAAAGGGTTTATTTATAAACTTCAACATTACTTAATATTTGAACAAGTTTTGCAAATTCAGGAATTTTATTCTCCATAATGGCATTTGTCATTTTGGCTGTAATTAATGGAGCGAGTTTTTGAGATTTTGCCGGATTAAGAAAATAAACTTCTGCAAAACGTGCAAATAGTTCAGCCGGACGTATATAATATTTATTTAATTTTGCAATTCTTGATTTTATTCTGGATAAAACTCTCTGTTTTGATTTTAGTGAAATATACGCCAGTTGAATTGATGATAAATATTTAAAATCATCTTCTATATGTTCTATTGAATACGTTTTATTAAAAATTCTGATTTTATCATACTTTAAAAAGTATTTTACCGGAAATTTTAGTTTTTTTTCTATTTCCTTACATGGAAATGACAACTTAAAATCAGGATAAGATGTTTTTATTAGCTCTGCGAGCATTCGTATCTCTTTGGACAAATTTTCTTTATGATTAAATAAATCTGTTGCAGCCTCTTTTGGAATAGCATCTACCGTTATATTTATTAATTCATTTTGAATTTCTTCGTTCATGTTCTTACAAATAAAATCCAATTTTTCCATTTTTGCATCATTCTTGTAATGTATATAATGTGCAAATTCATGAATCAAAACTGATAATAAATTTTCTTCAGAAAGATTTTTTGCTATATCTATTCGGTACTCTTGTTTGCCTCGTCCTAAAAACACGCCACGATTACCCCTGGCCTTGTTCTTTCCAATATTAACAGTTATTCCCAGAGAACATAAATACTCTTTTATTTTTACGATTCTGTTTCTTTGGTCAACCATTTTAAGTAATCTTCACTGCAATCTACAACTGGAAGCGCAATAATCTCAGGCACAGTATATGAATGCATCTCTTCTATTACTAACTTTATTTTGCCATAATTAGCTCGCCTTGTTTTTATCATCATAAGCACTTCTTTTTCTTCACAGACTTCACCATCCCAAGAAAAAACAGAGCGAACATTTTCAACCATACTTACACACGCAGCAAGCTTGTGTTTCATTAAAACTTTCGTTATATTTTTCGCTATTTTTTTATCTGGAACTGTACAATAAATAACAACTATATCCATAAACCCTCCTTATAATTTAAATATTTTTCCGGGATTTAAAATATTATTCGGATCAAATATTTTTTTTATCTTTTTCATATATGCTACAGCATCCTTATCTACAGTATTTTCTAAATAAGATATTTTTTCCTTACCAACCCCATGTTCCGCTGAAATTGTCCCGCCCAATGAAACAGCAAGCTTATACATTTCTGACTTTGCAAGAACGTATTTTTTGAAAATTTCATCATTTTCAAGATCAAGTGCAATTTGAGGATGTATATTGCCATCACCAACATGTCCTACAAGACAGACATCCAAGCCGTATTTCTCACAAATGTCCTTACATCCCTTTACCATTTGAGCAAGCTTAGTTCTTGGAACAATTATATCATCAGAAACAACATCCGGTGCTAGTTTTGCAGTCGCAGCAAAACTGGATCTTCTTGCTGTCCAAATAGATTCTTTTCCTGATTCATCGGACTTAACAACAGTACCAGATGCATTACAATTTTTCAGAACATTAATCACATTATTTTCTTGCTGTTCCATAGAACTTTCAAAGCCATCAATTTCAATGATTAACATAGCTTCGCTTGATGTATTTAAGCCGCAAGGATAAAATTGTTCAACTGTCCTAATCGAATTTTTATCCATAAAATCTATAGTTGCTGGAAAAATACGCTCTTTTATAATTTCATTAACACTTGTTATTGCATCTTCTATACTATCAAAATAAGAAAGAATAACCCTGTTTGCTTCCGGTTTTGGTATCAATTTCAATTCTGCTTCAACTACAACTGCGAGGGTTCCTTCGCTACCAATAATCAACTGATTTAAATGATATCCTACTGCATCTTTAATTGTACCGGCACCTAATTTTATAAGACTACCATCTGCCAGTATAACTTTAAGACTTAAAATATAATCTTTTGTCGTGCCATATTTAAAAGAAACCGCACCACCTGAAGATTGGGCAATACTACCTCCAATCGTAGAAACCTTAAAGTTCGAAGGATCTGGGGGATAAAACAAATTCTCTGACTCAGCAAGTTTCTTTATATCACCTAAAATAACTCCTGGCTGAACTTTCATTGTCATATCTTGCGGATTAAATTCCAATATTTTATTCATTTTTGAGAAATTAAGAATAATTCCGCCTTCTGGACTTGTACAAGCACCAACCATATTTGTACCAGCACCTCTTGAAATAACCGGAATTTTGTTTTTATTAGCATACATTAAAACTCTCTGTACATCTTCGATTGTTTCAACAAAAACAACAGCATCAGGTAACTTTGCCCGCTCTTTTAAATTTGTAGAATCTTGAGCATAACAATAACGTTCTTCTATACCAGTAAGAACATTTTCAGCTTTTAATATATTTTTTAAATTATCTATCTTATTTTTCAACAACATGTGAAGCTATTTTTTCGATGTTTTTATTTAATTTGGCTATTTGTCTATCCATACCCCCAACCTTTTTAGTAAGTTGTGCAGTATCTTTCGGATCAATTAAAGTCACTACTTCTGCCAGTTTTGATTCTAATGACTTTATCTTATTTTGTTGTTCCGACATTTTTTCATCTATTGCAACGAGAAATCTGTTTAATGTCGTTTCAAACGGTGACATATCAATTTTATTATTCTTATTATTGATTGTAGTCTCAACAATTACTCTGTCAAGTTTTGCCTCAAGAGAAGAAATTCTCTTTGTTTGCTTGTCAAATACATTCCCTAAAGCTTCTATCAACTCATTGCTTTCCGTATTATCTTCAGCCTCTGCTTTTAAATCTTCAAGCATTACTTTTATTTGTCCGATATCATCGAGAGTTTCAACCTTATCAGAAATTGTTGTTATTTGCTCTCCTGCTTTATCTACCCATTCTGCAAGATATTCAAATACTTGATTAAACACCTGATTCGTTTTTGCACCATTTTGTATCATGGCATTTATAGAACCTAATTTATTGTCAATCCTGTCAATACCTGCTTCATGCGCAAAATTACGAGTTCTTTCATCCAAATCATTAATTACAAGTTTGAAATCCTGCAAATTATCTTGAAGTGTCTTGTAAGACTCATCTGAAGCCAGTATAAGTTTATTTGTTCTTGTACTTATACTAACAATATCTTCTGATAAAGTATTAAAATCTCTCTTAAATTCTTCCAATTCAAACTTGGGCATTTCTGCCTTTATTGTTTCTACAAGTTTATAAATATTATTTGTAGAAACCATAAGTTCTTCAAATTCTTTTGACTTATTATCGTCTTTCATTTCATTCAAGACAATACGCAAGTTAGCAATATCAGATTCTAAATCTTGCAAGCTATAAACATAATTGATATCACCTTCGGAAGAAATAATCGAATTAATTTTTTCATTTAAATTTTTGATATCTTCTTTTATTGTATCAACTTTATTATCGACAGAAGATATCGTATCAGAAGTTGTTATTATATGACTTAATATTGTGATTAAGTCTGCATGTTTTTCCTGTATAAAATCAATAATTTCTTCTTGTTCCGCAACAAAAGATATCTGGTTAAATATATTTAAAATTTGAGTTATAATATCAGACTTAAGTTTATCTAAATCTTTCTCTATATTTCCATCTTTTTCTTCAAGTTTAGAAACTAAATCTGTAATAGATTGTTGAATACCATATTTTACAAGAGTATTCATCTCTGTAAGTTCCGGCAAGTTGTTACAACATAACTCGCTTATATCTTCTAAATAACCTAATTGCTCATTAACCAAATTCTCAATTCCGCTAATTTGATTATTCAATGATGCCTGAAAAGCTTCATCAAAAGATTTATTAAGAATTTGAGCCTTTAAATCTGCAAAACTTGCATTCAGGTTGCCAATGGAATCATTAATACTTTGTGCTACTGAAGAAAGCTGATTTACAATAGCATTTTTACTTTCACCAAATTGCGCAAGCAAATCTTTTATTGACACTTGAATAGAATTAAATCCACTATCGTATTTAGAAGATATCAATTTAATTTCTTCATATTTATCAACAATAGTATCAATAAATTTTTTATCAAATAAATTTAACTTTTCGTCAAACTTTTCACAAACTTGCTCTTTAATAAAATTTTGAACCTGTTGATTTAATTTATCTGCCATTGAAGAAACAAGTATTTCATTTGCTGTTCTCAAATCACTAATTGCATTTGAAAATATACCGACTTCAAGAAACTTATTCATATTTTCCAGAACATTCTCGGCCGTATCATTCAATTCATTTTTTAAATTATCTAACTTTGAATTCAAAACAGTTGTATCAGTCTTAACATCAAGATAAGATTTAAGATCATTTACATAATTATAAATATAATCTTCAATAGAACTTTCTATATGAACTGAAAGATTTGATAATTCATCTTTTTGAGAATTTCTTAATAATTCAAATTGTTCTACGACATCCTTAACGATAACATCAGTTTCTTTCTCAATATTTCCTGCGATGACATCAAATTCTTTCTTTACCAGTTCTGAAATCATATCTCTGCAGGCAATAGCATTTTGCTTATTAATATCAATTTGTGCTAATATCCGATTAGTGAAAGCTTCCATTGATTGAAGTTCACCGGCAGAAATATCAGCCGTAGCAGCCAGCATTGAATTGACTTTTGTTTCAATCGATTGTTCTACATCATCCATTAAAGTTTTGCTATTTCTAATTAAAGTTTCTGAAATTGCTGAAACTTCTGATTTAGTGACATTTTTTGCTTCTTCGATTAAAACATTAAATGTATTGCTCAATTCTTTCAATTGTGATTGGAAAACGTTCATTTGAGAAATTTCATCTTTATCCAACCTCTCATTTAACGATTCAAATGCAGCTTTGAACTCCATTGCTTTAGAAGATAAATCTTCCGCTATTTTAGCATTGGTATTACCCAGCTGTGTAATAAAATTCAGAGAATGTTCTTCAAATAATGTTTGTACTTTATCATGTAACTTACTTATTTCATCTGAAATATTATCCGAAAAACCTTGCTTAACTAATGTAAATTGTTCTTTTATATCAGCAGCTACACTATGAATTCCATCTAAAATATTCTTTGCCTGAGTTAAAACAGTATCCTGCTGTGTAGTAGAACTATCATCTATTAATTCATCAAATTTTGATAACTTTGATTCAATTAAAGTTGTTACATCTTGTATATCAGAAGCTAAAGTTGTTTTAATATCTCCTTTAATATCAGCAGATGCTAATATTATAGAAGATGCAATTTCCTCATTTTTTACACTTAAATCTTTTAAAACGTCTTCCAGCTTATTAATTATTAAAACAGAAGAATCATTAATAGTACCTGAAATACCTTCTTTAGCACTATCTATATTATGATTTACTCCTTCTATCTTTTCCTTAGTTTGATTATTTAGAGCAACTAAATTGTTCGATAATTGCTGCATTTTTGATGAAATTTCATCAAATTTAACATTTACTTCTTGTGCTTGAATCTCTAACCCGGAATCTACATACTTAGTCATATCATCAAGCCTTGCTTTTATATCCTCTAGTAATATGTTATTTGCAGCGTCAAAGCTCGTTACAGAGGCATCAAGCTTTTGTTTTAGTTCGTTATTCCCTTTATTAAACTGTTCTACAACAGCTTTTATTTCCGATTGCAAATCAGCAGAAAGCGACTCTATTTTTACGCCGGAAGAATTTGCGATATCAAGCAATTGTGTTTGAACCGTATTTACCAGATTTTTATTAGCAGTTTCAACCTCTGAGGCAAAGAGTTCCAGTCTTGTTCTAAATGCATTATACTCATCTGCAGAAACTTTTAAATTATCATCCAAAATATTTCTTAAGCTTAATGCAATATCGTTTAATTGTCTTACGGCATCGTCATTTTGTTTAATTAGAGCTTCATTAAGAGTTTTATTTAGCCCCAGAACACGTTCTTTGATAAATTCAGCTTGAGCATTATTGTTATTTGCAATACCTGTAAATAACTCTTCAAGTTTAATTTTATATTGCTCTAGTTTTTCAGCAAGAGCAACCTGCATTTTTCCTGATATCTTTGCAAAACCTTCATCTATCGTCATTCCGAGCCTTGCTTCCTCTTGAGCAAACAAATCAGAAATAGTCGAAGTTAGCACTTCAAAATTATGCTCAATTAACGACAGTTGTCTAGTCAAATCTTCATCGATATTACTGTCTACATTTTCAAGTTTATCTTTTATATCAGCAAACTCTTCTGTCAATTTATCAACAGCAGAACCGATATCACCGGATGTCTTATCATTAAGAGCATTGACAAGAGATTTCAATGCAACAAAATTGTCCAAAATTTGCGCAAGAATGCCTGCCATAGATTTTGTAGCTGTTGATGTCAAGGAGTTTATACCGGCATCGATTTTTTCAAAGCCTTTGATAACCCCATCAACTTGAGCTCCTAATTTAGCAGAAATATCTGCCAATCCGGAATTCAGCTTTGTATCGAAATTCAGATCCCCATTCTCTATAATACCGGCTATTGTCGTTGACAGCGTTTCAAAACGTTTTTCTAACACTTCAAACTGTTTTGATAAATCACTATTTATATCTGAGCTTACTGATTCTACAAGACGTCTTAATGAACTGAAATCCGCAGAAATATTGTCTATATTTTGTTTTAATTCGATTTCTGATTTTTCATTTAAATTATTTATTAAAGACTTTAATGCTGTAAAATTATCTAGCATCGAAGCAATAGTTGAAGCTGAAAGCTTGTTCATCGATTCACCTAATTGACCGACACTACCAGTTAATGAATCTACTTTTCTCTCTATATTTTCATTAGAATTTTCTATTTTTAGGGATGAACCCGCATGCTGCTCTGTGAGTTCTTGAATATTAAGTTTCAAATTACCAATAATTTGAGCAATTTCGCCTCGTAGTTCGTTATTTAATTCGGACGAATTTTGAATTGTTTTTGCAAACAAATTTTCAGAAGCAAATTTTATTTCACTTATTTTATCGGCATTTTCACAAGTAAATTCCTGCTTAAAATCTGATATTTTTTCCAGAAGAGAATTCTTTAACGACGCAAGTTTTAATTCGAAATCTGCCTTTACCTCTTCTGCAGAACTTACAACACTCTCAATATTTGAATTCAAAGTTGAATTATTTACATTTAGAGCCTCTTTTAAAACTTCAAAACCATCTTGAACTTCTAAAAGCTTTTGATAAGAATATTTAATTTCTTCTCTTAAAGCTTCTGCATTTTTTGAAACTGCAGCATTTATTGTATCGATTTGTTTCGATGTATCTTTTTGTATAAGTAATAAATTGTTTTCAACCTGTTTTCTTATAACTTCAACAACATCTCTTACATTTTCAATATAATTCAGATTATTATCTTTTACAAATTCTGTTATATCTGCAAGTTTTACATTTATATCGTCAATATTAAAATCTTTACTTTCACTGACATATGACAATATATCCACAATTGAAGATGAAATATTATCTAAAACAGGTTTTAAGCCATTAAGTGCAGCAGCTTGAGTTCTTTTAATTTCCTCTTCTACACTATCAAGTTTACTTATTAATAATTCATACTTTCCAAATAAATCTTCTGTTATTTTTTCAGACAAATCACCTGCAGAAGTCTCCATTGCATTGGCTAAATCTTGTTTTGATGCATATAAATCAACTTTTAAATCTTTGATTGCATTTACAAAATCAAGAGCTAAAATGTCCTGTACGGCCGATTTTAGTTCTGAAAATTCACGCTTTGCATTACCAATTTCTATAACAGAAGAGTCTAATTTATAGTCGAGCACCCCTGATAGATTTTTAATATTTGTAATCTGCTCCACTAGCTGACTTGAAGATGTTGCTACATAATCTTCCTGTTTTTCAAGGGATGATTTCAAACTGTTTTCAAATAATGCAAGCCTGTCTGTAATATTAGAAAATATAGCATTATTTGCAGACACATTATTTTCATCAATCTGAGCAACGACAGCTTTTAAGCCTGAAATATCATTAATAACTTCACCGAAATTTTTCTCACACATGCCTGTTACAGCATTATATGTTTCTTTCAGCTTAGAGCTTAAAACTTCAGCAGAAGAAGAAATCTCATTAAGTGTTCTTGTAACATTAACTTCGGACAATTGTGTAATTTTATCAGCAGCATCACTAATTAAAGACTTTACATTTTGCTCTGTCTTACACAAACTTGCATTAAGATTCTGAAAATTAACTGCTATATCAAGAGTTTTTAATTCAGAATTAATCTTTTGAATTTCTGAAGAAGCATCCGCAAAAGAATTTTGTAAATTAATCGAACCATCAGAAATCTCTTTAAGCAAAACTTCTAAAGAGCCCTTGAATTCCTCAAAACTCTGATTTGTAGAAACATCACTTACAGCATTTTCTAATTTCGAAAGCTCTGAAAGAATCGCCTTAGTATGTTCATCATCTCTATCAGCAATAATAGTTTTTAGGCCTGCAATAATATTTACAGAAGCATCTATTTTTTCAGAAAGGTTATCAATTTTATAATATTTATCTGCAAGATTATCAACAGAACTTATTAATTCGCTATTTTGTACAGCTAAATCACTAATCCATTTTTTAGCGCTGCTTAAATCATCTTGAGTAGCAAGAGTACGCATAGCATCTTCTATTTGCAAGTTCTTCTTATCAATCATCTGCAGAGCTGAAAGTATTGTATTTGAAGAATTAACAATATCATTCAACTCAGCACCGAATTTTGAAATGGCTTCTGATTGATCTACACTCGAAATTGTTTTTATAAGAGTTTTAAAATTCTCATTTAAACTTAAAACAATAGAGTCAAACCCATTATTTAAATGCTCTAAATCTGTTTTAAGAAGAGATATATTTTTTATAATATCTTTCTTTTGTGAGTCATCTGAGCGCATTGCATCCAGACGCAGAGTTATATCTGTCAAAGTTTCTTTCTGAGAAACAACTTCCCTTGAAAATACAGAAAGATTTGTTGCCACAATATCAAATAACTCTTTTGCTTCGTTTGATTTTAGAACATCAGAGCTATTTTTCAAAAGATTAGAAAACAAAGACTCTATAGCACCAAATTTTGATATTAAAACATTATGACGTTCTTCAAAATTCTGCTTTAACTCTGACAAGAAAATTTTTATTAAATCAATATCTTCCTCTGTATTAAGTTTCTCCAATTTAGAATTTATTCCGGAAAGAAGTTTATCTACATCAGAGGTATTAAGAATACCCTGTGCTCTTATTGAATTTAATAAAGTTTTTATTGTGTTAAAGTTCTCCGTTATTTCTGAAAAATTGTTTATCTCTGCCATATACTTACTCTATCCCACATTCTACATTCATAACTAATTATATACTAATATAAACATGGTGACAAATACCAATTTTTTTTCTAGTATTAAGATATGAATTATATATTTTTTATTCTAATAGCGCTTTCTATAGTAATTGGGATATTTAATAATACTTTAAATGATGTTACAAATTCCATGCTCTCAGCATGTAATTTAGCTGTAAAAATTTCTTTTTCCCTAATAGGCATAATGGCTTTTTGGCTGGGTATAATGAGAATTGCAGAAAAATCAGGTTTAGTTAAAGTAATATCAAAATTTCTCAAGCCTTTTACAAAAATCTTATTTAAAGACGTACAACCGGAGAATCCGGCAATCGGAAATATTGCAATGAGCCTTACTGCAAATGCTCTCGGCCTTACAAATGCCGCAACTCCAATAGGACTAAAGGTCATGCAGGAACTTCAGGCAGAAAATCAAAAAAAAGATACTGCATCTGATGCTATGTGTATGTTTTTAGGCATGAACACTGCCGGATTCCAAATAATTCCAGCAACTGTAATTGCAATTCTCGCAGGAGCCGGGGCAAAAAACCCGACAGAAATTATTATTCCAACCCTCTTTGTAACTACATTATCTTTTATAATTACAATTATTACAGCGTTAATTCTCAAAAAATTATGGAGGAAATATGATTGAAAAATTATCTATATATATTCTTCCAATAATGATAATTATAATATTAACCCTAGGCGTTATAAAAAAGATTGCTGTTTATGAAGAATTTATTGAAGGGGCAAAAGACGGTTTTAAAGTTTCAATTTCTATTATTCCATATCTGGTGGCAATAATTGTTGCTGTTTCTATGTTTAAAGCTTCCGGCGCTATAGATATGCTGAAAAATTTTACACTTGGATTAATTCCTCCGGACATTATACCTTTAATAATAACCCGTCCTCTATCAGGCTCTGCTGCACTTGGAGTTTTTTCGGGTATTGTTAATTCTGCAGGACCGGATTCTTTCAGCGCAAAACTTGCCGCAATAATGGTAGGAAGTTCTGAGACAACTTTCTATGTTCTGGCTGTTTATTTTGGTTCAATAGGAATAAAAAAATTCCGATATGCTCTTTTAACAGGTCTTAT
This sequence comes from Candidatus Gastranaerophilales bacterium, assembly GCA_944324205.1. Lineage (GTDB taxonomy): Bacteria > Cyanobacteriota > Vampirovibrionia > Gastranaerophilales > Gastranaerophilaceae > CAG-196. Next base: position 20,233 of record CALUVK010000004.1, read on the forward strand.
TGGGGATGTCATAAGTATTTTACTGGCAATTTGGGCAGCACACCTGTTTTTTCCTGCCATAGTCGCGTAGTTGATTTGCAGACATGCTGCTCTTCGCAAACATCTTTGATGAGCACTGCAAAATTTATATCAATAAAATTAATTTTTTCTAACTCTTCTACCTTAAAATCGCTTGCCCCGCAATTTGAACAATAGTGTGCTTCTGGAATAACCTTACCATTTTTAGACATAGTTCTAAGCTTAACTCCGCAGCATGAACAACGGGTAATATACCAGCGGTTTCTGATTAATTTACCGCAATCAGGACAATAAGCGCTTTCTATATCTGGAGAAATATGGAGATGTTGACATTTTCTTGTAAATAAATCCGTAAAAAACATTGTTTACCTCTAAATTGTTTTTAACAAAAGTTTGATAAAAATCAACTATTAATTAAATAAAATATGCAAAAAAATGCTTGAATAAATGTAAATTTTTGTAACAAAACATTTTCCAAGTCTAAAGTTTTTTCAAATTATGCCGTAAATACTAATATAAATTCAAACATTAAAAAAGGAGTAGAAATCATGTCAACAGATTTAACAAGAGTTTATCAGTTTTTAGCTGCACAAGGAGATTGGCTATCTGCAATGGATTGTGAAAAATCAGACGGCACTATTACAAAATCAGAATTCAGAGCTTTTATGGAAGAAAATTTCACTGAATGGAACGGTGAAACTACTGATTTGAATGATTTAATCAACAATTTCTGGAAAAAATTTGATACTAAACAAACAGGAAACTTAAGCGGCACTAACTATAAAAATAAAAATGCTCTTGACACTAATGAAATAGCTTCTCTTGATAAAAAAATTGCATATTATGAAATATTAAATGATTATACTTCCACTCTTCAAGCACCCTCGGTAATTTCAAATTCCTCACCCTGGAAAAAATCAGTTTCTGACGGCTTAGCAGCATTAGTTGAAAAATATACCGGCAGTGAAGAAGAACTTTTAAAATATTTAGAAGAAGCTTCTCCTCTAATCGAAAACAAAGCTACTGCAGATTATTGTAAAGAAGAATATTTAAATGGTGAATTAAAGTCTTTACTTGACGAATATGATTATAATAACTATAACGATGGTGGAGAATTAAAGTCACTTATCGACAATTATATACAGACTCTGACAGGCGATGAAGACGCCGGAGATATCCAAGAAACAGTAATTAGTATCATTGATGCATTTTTCGCAACCGCAGGATTAAAAGAAGACAACGGTTATGATTTAAGTAAATTTGGTTACAATCCGAATGCTTCAAGCAATTTAAACGAATTACAAAAGAAAGTTATATTAAAAAATCTCCAAACAGCACTAAAAGATGGTGATTTAAAAGATAAATATGAAAATAATACCGATTTATTTAATGAAGCTGTCGAAACATACATTTCTAGCTTGAAATTTGGTGATTTTGAAACTGTTTCAGCAGATATCTTAGCATCTTTCAAAGCAAGTGACGCTTATCAGGGAGTTGAAAAAAATCTTCAGATCAGAAATATTATTTCTAGTGAAGAATTTTACAATGCTTTGACAGCAAATATAAGTCAGACTTTAGCAGACACCATTGTTAATGATGGTAAATATTTAGACGTGATGAAAGAAATACAAGCTGAAGCTCAAACTAAAGCTCAGGATGGTGAGTTTGATACTAACGGTGCTTTAGACAATCAGAAAGCTATTGACTGGCTTGTGAAAGAAATTTCATCCAGATTATCCGAATTTTATCCAAATGGATTCAGCGATATGACACTTGATGAATTATCAACTATGTATGATAAACTGGCAGAAGCAGCAGATAAGACATCTGAAACTGACACAGACGCAGGACTTAAAGCGCACAGAGATGCCGCAATTAAATACTGTGATGCACTGGCAGAAAAGAGTCCTAAATTTAAAGAACTAGTAACAACGGTATTTAATAGCAGCAGCTACTCTTCCGCAATCAACAAATTATATCCATCAGAAATTCAAGAAAAAATAGAAAACTTGAAACTTAAAGTTGCAGAATTAGGCGATGCAAATGAATTAACCCTTGCTGACGCAAGCTGGGGAGATTTACCAACATCATCTACAAATATGTCACTTGAAAAGTCCAGAACAAGTGCTATAAGTTTTATCAGTGAAAAGCTTCAGGAACTTCAAGATAAACTTGATGAAACGCGCGGCAGTGGCATATTCAAAATACAAAAAAAATTAGAAGCCCGCTCTGCACTATATGGAGCTAAAGCACAACTTGAAACAATCTTCGGTTCTTCAGATTATACTTCAGTAATAAATTCTCTTGATGCTGAAACCTTAGCTGCTAAAATGAAAGAGGTTAATAATATCTTTGACGGTGAAGATTGGACTCCGGTAGGTGAAAATGGGGAACAAGTCTCTAGCAGCATTATTATTCCTCCGGGAAAATCTAAAACATTTAACATCACACCTTCTTTCTTGGATAAAGATGGCAATGCAAAAACTATTACAAGTGACCGTATTACTTACAAAACAAGCAACTCCAGCATTGCTAAAGTAGATTCAAGCGGTAACATGACAATTCAAGGAACTTCTGTCGGAACTTATACTGTAACAATAACAGTATTGGTAGACGGCGTTGAAATCGGTACAAATACAATAACCATTGATGTAAAAGAATGTGATGATACTATCGATTTCACAAAAATTAACTATATGGCAGATGGTGATAAAGAAGTTATTTCTGGCTCGTTACGAGGCAGCGGTACAGAATTCCAAACTGATTTACAAACAAATTTGACCGGCGATATCAGTACTGTAAGTGCATATATAACAAATCTCTATGATACATTAGCAAATGGAGGTCAATTGCTAGACTTAGATGCCCTTTCTAAAGCTAAAGACAAACTTATTGATCTATACTCTACAGCTATGAAACATATCTACTCTGAGACCTGGCAAGAAGGCCGCTTGAAGAGAGGTAAAGGACACGAAGTATCATTCGATTATAACGGTGTTACTTATAAAGCCTCAATGGCACAAGACGATGACGGTAAAGAATTTGCTACAAATGCGAGTGGTCAGCAAGCTGCCAACAACCAATTAGGATTATGGCTCTATGTTAAAACCGACCGCAAAGCATATGGCGTACAAATAAATACACAATGTTTAATGGATTGGTTCCAAAAGTTCTATCAAGAAGCATTGGGTTAATAACAAAAAGGGAATGCTATATGCATCCCTTTTTTATTTCTATGCAATTTCTGCTCTTGTCTTTTGGGACAAATCCGAAGTTTTACTGTTAGGCAGATGAATTAATTCTGCCTGATTATCAATTTCAGCCTGCTTTTCTACCATTTCTTTGGTTATTGTAAACTTGGTTATATCATGAGTTGTCGGAATATCATACATAACATCAAGCATTAATTCTTCTACTATAGACCTTAATGCTCTTGCTCCGGTCTTACGTTTTAGAGCTTTTTGAGCAATTAAATCCAAAGCTTCCGGCTCAAATTCCAAATCTACGCCATCCATTTCAAGCAGACATTTGTACTGCTTAATTATTGCATTCTTAGGCTCTGTCAGAATCATCTTCAATGTCTTTTCATCCAAAGCATCAAGAACTGCATAGACAGGAATACGGCCTATAAATTCCGGTATCAAACCAAACTTCAACAAATCTTCCGGCTGAAGTTTTTTAAGCATTCTTGAAGCTGCCTGTTCTTTTTCCGCTTGTGTAGGAGCCGATTTACCGAACCCGATTGAAGAACCATCTTTTACACGGTGTTCTATAATTTTATCTAAATCAACAAACGCACCGCCTACTATAAACAGAATATTACTTGTATCTATCTGTATCATCTCCTGTTGCGGATGTTTTCTGCCGCCCTGCGGAGGGACATTTGAAATAGTACCTTCTATAAGTTTCAATAAAGCCTGCTGAACCCCTTCGCCGGACACATCTCTTGTAATAGATGTATTTTCAGATTTTCTTG
>CALUVK010000005.1 GCA_944324205.1 Candidatus Gastranaerophilales bacterium
CTTCCGAACACCCTCTGCGCTTTTGCCTTTCAATATCAAGTTTTGCAAAATCCAAGTCTATATATTTATCCATAAAATTATTTTAACGCATAAGAGTAACTCTTAGTCAAGTTTTATATTTTTTGTATTGTTTGAAAATTCTCTTTCTCCATCGGTTCTTTGCAAGTTTTTTTGTGCATTTTCCAAATATTCAAATTTAAAATCGGCATTTCTATCATCTATCTTTTTATCTAGGAATCTGGATTTTGCTTCATTTATTATATATTCAAGATTTCTAAAAGATGATTTTCTATCCGCCATAGTTTTTGTAAGCTCTTTTAATTTTTCGTCATTCTCTGTAATAAATTTACCAGAACCCTTAATTTCTTCGAGAGCAAGCTTCATAGCTTCATACAAACAATCACTGTCCGGGTATGATATTTCGGTAACATTTTGAAACCGACTCATTGCAGCTCCATCTAAATTTTTATTTTGTGGTGACAGATTGGTAGTTCCTATTACTGTGACATTTGGCACCTCGTTTTGTAACTTATCTATGTATGTTAAAAAAGTTGAACGTTCTCTTCTTAATGTCGCAAAATGTGTACTTCCGCTTCCTCCTGTAAGATGTTCCACAGGTAATAACATGGAGTCGATTTCATTAAATGTTACAACATATTTTTTATCAGGATTTTTTTCTGCCTGTTGGATAATTTTTTTAAAAACCGACCCCATTTTTTCTTCAACTTCTCCGACCCATCTGGAGTTTAAATCAGAAAATAGAACTTCCAGATATTCAGCATTTAGTGTTTTAGCATAAACTTTTGAAAAATATGTTTTTCCGACTCCCGGTGGACCGGAAAGTAAAAATCTATTTGTTGTTTCTGGAGTGCCGGCTTCTTTCAAAATCTCTTTATCAGCACCGGCTAATTTTAATTGATGTTGTAATATTAATTTTAAGTTTTTATTAATTCCCTTGCAGTTATCTAATGTTGGAATGTTTGCATTGTTTTTAAGAGATTCAAATTTATAATCTGCAATATTAGAAAATTCAGAAGAAGAAAGTTTACCTTTATTCTTCAAAAAATATACAAATACACCAATTAGTGATGAAATGAGGATCGTACTTGCAATGTAATGCATTAAAAAATTTTTTTGCTGGTCAGAAAGTTTTTGTTTATTTTCTGAAAAGTTATTGGGTTCCTTTAGAAAAATATCCGTATTTTCTCTATTGATGGCAGGATTTTCTTTAAAAGTAAAATTTTTGTAAAACTTTTTATAATTTGTATTTAAATTAAATTGTGATACTGTACTTAACATTTCATATCCCTTATAGAATTATATAAAGAAAGTGATAAAAATCACTTTCTTTATATAACAAAAATTTTATTTTCCTTTCTTTTTATCTTCTACCGCATCAGCAATTGTAGAACCTACATAACCTCCAGCCAAAGCGCCACCTATTGTATAAGCTGCTGCAGCGGCTATTCCAAGCGGGCCAAGAGCTGCCAAGGCCGCCATACCGGCCAAAGTTCCCCCGCCAATTATAGCACCTCCTGCGGCGCCACCGGCTGCACCGCCTAAAAGTCCACCTAAAACTTTTCCAGCCTTCCCTTCAAAGGTCACATTGTCATTTACAGATAATGAATTTTTGTAAGAATTTTGAGAATTTTTGGCAGCACATAATTTCGAATGATTGTGCAGTTGGTATGAGTTAATTGCAGCTACTTTCATTACGCCTCCTTAATTCAATAATAAACACCACCATGCTGTGAGTATAACACTTTAAAGATTTTTGTCAATTCTCCAGTATTGTTTATTATAATAATCCTGTTTATGAATGAGTTACAGTCGTTCAAAATATGTTAATATATAATAAAAACAGGAGAGCTTATGAAAAGAATTCTTTTTTTGTTGTCTGCATTAATTATATGCCCCATTACATTTTCAGCAGAACAAATCCAACCTGCTACAGTTCCTCAAAATATCATGTTTGAAGATTGTACAAAATTGTTTGCTGTAAATAAGGAAAAACTATTTTACTTAACACTCGCTTCGCTATCTGCAAACAGATTTTTAATTGACGAGGTTCAAACAGCAAATGGCTATGTGATTTTTTCGGTTAATAAAAACTCATATCTTGCAACAATTGCAGGGGTTGATGGTTCTAATTCCATATTGAAAATTACTCCTTGTAATAATATATATAATTTTCCCCCCGGAATTGTTACTAATACATTTAAATATATTGATTTGAATTTGAATTCAGAAGTAAAAAGCTGATAAAATCTTTTTAGGGGAAGAAGGTTTAAACAGTGAAAAAGCTTATTACGTTTTTAATAATTATATTTTCTGTCTTAATTCTCACTGCTTGTTCTATCAGAAAGGATGCAAGTTCCAAAGAAGTAACTTTTTGGACATTGCAGATGGGCGATTATGCAGATTATATGTATAAAATTATTCGTACATATGAAAAAGAGCATCCTAATATCCAAATAAAATGGATAGATGTGCCATTTTCAGAAGGAGAAAAAAGAACATTAGCTGCCGTTATGACAGATAATCCGCCAGATTTAATTAATTTAAATCCTGATTTTTCAGCTCTTTTAGCTCAAAAAGGAACGCTTCAGGAAATAAACGAAGAAGATGTAAGTGGTTTTAATGCAGAGATTATAAATGCACTTAAGTATAATAATAAATTATACTCAATTCCATGGTATGCGACAAGTGCTATTACAATTTATAATAAAGATTTATTTGGGAAATCAGGCATAATAAGATTGCCAAAAACATATAAAGAACTTGGAGCTATTTCAAAAAAAATTAAAGAAAATACAGGAGCATACGCATATTTACCAACAATTACAGAAAATGATACAATGGTCAAAATTTTAAATAAGTATGGAATAACTGAGAATTACATAGCGGCAACCCCTATATTTGAAATGTACAAAGATTTATACCAGAATGACTTAATCCCAAAAGAAAGTATAACTTTTACCCTTAGAGAGGCTCTTGAACAATATATGTCAGGGAAAATTGTATTTTTTCAAGGTGGAGCGAATTTTTTAACTATGATTAGAGAAAATGCACCTTCGATTTATGAAAAAACAGATGTAACCGAGCAAATAAAAGGACCTGTCGGGCAAAATGATTTTTCAGTTATGAATTTTGTTATTCCATTAAGAGCAAAACATAAGAAAGAGGCTCTTGATTTTTGTCTTTATCTTACTAATGCAAAAAATCAACTAGAACTTGCAAAAATGACTAATATTATTGCAACTAATGATGAAGCTCTAAACGATAGCTTTTATAATGACTATTCATCACTAGAAGCAAAAGCTCGTTCTATTAGTGCAAAACAAATCTCTAAAATTACGCCTCAACTTAAGCAGAGACAAAATCAAAAAGAAGTTAATACTCTTGTTAATACTGCGGTACAATCGTCACTTTTAAATAAGGATTCAGTGGAAAATATTTTGAAGAAGCTAGATGCTGATATTGGAAAAATTGCGGAATGATTTAATCCATACTACCAGGTCTCAGTCCTTCCAAATCAAGCGTTATATATCTTATACCGAGTGCTTTTAGTTGATTTTGTAAATTATCATTTGTTATGAAATCTTTAAATTTTTGTTTAGGAAGTTCAATTCTTGCGATATCACCGTGTAAACGAAAACGAACATTATTATAACCGGCATTATGTAAAATTGTTTCACCTTCTTCAACAAGATTTAATATTTTATTATTTAACTTTGTTCCATATGGAAATCTTGTTGCAAGACAAGGTGTGGAAGGTTTATCAAAATTCGGGATGTTTAATTGTTTAGCATATTCTCTTATTTCTGCTTTTGTAATTTTGTATTTAGCAAGTGGAGATATTATTTGCAATTCTCTCAAGGCTTTTAAACCAGGACGGAAAGAGCTTAAATCATCATAATTTGTTCCGTCAATTATGTTTTTTTCGCAGGATTTAGAACGTAACATTGAAAACATAAGTTTTTTACAATGATAACACCTGTCCTTCGGATTATTTATAATTAATTCGTTTTGTAGCGGGTAAAAATCTATTATTTCTTGTTGTATTCCGAATTTTTGACAAATTTCTTGTGTTAAATCTATTTCATTGCAGCTCTGAAAAACAGATTTAAATGTATATGCTTTAGCATCAGAGTTTTTTAATAAATATAAGAGTAAAGTGCTGTCTATTCCTCCGGAAAATGCAATACACACTCCTGATTCAGCGAGTTCATATAAATATTCTTTTAATTTAATAAACTTATTTTGCATAAATATTAAAATGTAAAATTTGCAATCAAATTTTATCACAAAAGAGCATAATGTTATAATGAAATTAAATTTTTAGAATTATTCAATAATAGTAAATTTATTATCTTTTGAAAAATATTCTGCTCTTAGTTCATTAATTCTGTTTCTGGCAAAAACAGCGTCTTCCGAAAATTGTTTGAGTTCAAGAAATTTCTTGTAATATCTTATTGCATCTTTATATTTTGTCATTTTATCAAAACTCATAGCAATACCTAAATATGCTTTATAATAGTCGGGATTGCGTTTAATGAGCTGGAAGAATGTTCTTGAAGCTTCCATAAAATCGCCCATTCCCATAAGCATTGCAGCTTTATTGTAATACGCTTTCAGAAATTCCGGATTTGTTTCTATGAGTTTGTTGTAAATCATTAAAGACAAATCTTCTTCACCAACGAGTTCATGAGCAATAGCCAATTGGATTTGTGCTTCTAAGTTTTCTCTGTTAATTAATATGGCTTTTATTAAGTATTCAATAGCTTTCGCTGGTTCTCCGTTAGAAAGGTGACATACTCCAAGCTCAAAAAAGTATTCGTCATTACTGTCATTAATCTTAATCAGTTTCAAAAGGGTACTGATAGCTTTAGGGTAATCTTTTAGATATTTGTAAGACATTGCTAAGCCGAAGTATGCTTTGATTTCACTTCTGTCCATCATAATTGCTTGCAAATATGTTTTGATAGATTCCCGATACATTTTCGCAAACCTGAGAGCGTCAGCTTTTACACAAAGATTGTAAGAGCGTGACTGCTTGGGGACGGTAACTTTTTCTACCGCCTTTGCCAAGTTCTTTTCTACATTATTTAGCCCTGCATCAATTTGCATATTCCTCTCCCAATCATATAATACACATTCAGGCTAAATATTTTAACGACCGAAAGATTTAAAATTTTCTAGGCCAAAGGATTTATTTTGAACTAGCAAATTTTATTTTTTTTGTGTATTATTTATATTAAATAAAAGGGAAAAATCTGTGACAAAAGAATTGAATATAAAAACTAATCAGGAAGTAAAAGAAGCTCAAAAAGTTAAGGCTCCTATAGTTGAGGCTTTAAAGAAAGCATACGAAAATCCGACTTACCAGTTTCATATCCCGGGGCATACCAAAGGCAAGGGGGTATACAAAGATTTTAAGAAACTTATTGGTGAAAAAGCTTTAAATATTGATACAACTGATGAATTTGATAACTTGGGCACACTTCATCCTGCAACTGGCCCGATTAAGGAGGCTCAAGAACTTGCAGCTGAAGCTTTTGGGGCAAAAAAGACATTTTTCCTTTTAAACGGTTCTACAGCGGGAAATCTTGCCCTTGCAATGGCTTTGACAAAAAAAGAGCAGAAAATAATTGTTAACAGAAATTGCCATCGCTCAATTTTGACAGGACTTATGATTTCAGGCGCAGAACCTGTATGGGTTTGTCCGAACAGGATTGAAGATTGGTCTGTTTGGGGAAATATTGATGCAGCAAAAATTGAAGAACTTATTCAAACAAATAAAGATATTTCAATGGTTTGGATTACAAATCCTACTTATGAAGGTGTTGTTTCCGATATTAAATCAATAAGTAATGTTTGCAAAAAATACGGTATTCCTTTAATAGTGGATGAAGCTCACGGTTGTTTGTGGAATTTTAACAAACATCTTCCAGTCACTGCTTTAAAACTGGGGGCAGATGCTGTTGTTCATTCACTCCATAAGACCGGCGGAAGTATGAGCCAGAGTTCAATGCTTCATATTGCAAAAGATTCAATTATTGATGAGGTTGCTGTCGAGAAGGCTTTAAAGTTATTGCATACTACAAGTCCGTCTCTAATGCTGCTTGCAAGTCTTGATGCGGCAAGAGCTAACTTGCAGTCAAAAAGGGGGCAAAAGCAGCTTGAAAATGCCGTAAAGAATGCGAAATATTTAAGAACGAGACTTGATAATATTCCGGGCTTGCACCAGCTTAAAGGCGATTTTGGTTATAAAACCGACGTAACAAAAGTTTTTATAAAAGTTGACGGGCTTTCTGGGAAAAGGCTTGAGTCCATTTTAGAGATTGATTTTGGAATTGAAGTAGAATCTGCTTCGGATATCGGTGTTCTGATACTATGCAATATTGGAAATAAGCATTCCGATTTCAAATATCTCGCAGATTCTCTGGCAAAGATTGCATCAACTCATTATCAGGATATTTATTATCTTGAAAACAGAAAACATATGCCGATGTTAGAACCTCAAATAAAAATGAGTCTCAGAGACGCTTTCTATGCAGATAAAGAAAGAATTTCAAAAACTGAAGCAATTGGTAGAATTTCGGCGGAAGTCGTTGCTGAATGTCCTCCGGGAATTTCAATTTTGCTTCCTGGTGAACTTATAACAGAAGAACATATGCCGTATTTGAATGATTATGAGACTTTAGAAGTTGTGAAATAATCTTAATTAAAGTAATTAAATAGGCTAACTGGAATTAAATATTCGGTAAAATTTAAATGGAGAGCTTATAATGAGATCATACATAGTAACAGGATTATTGTTAATTTTTGGGGGACCATTGGGGTTACATAGATTTTATACCGGATATGTGGGAATGGGTGTTTTGTATCTTTTAACAGGCGGGCTTTTAGGGTTTGGCCTTTTATATGATTATATAAAATTTGTTGCTGGTGAGTTTGATGATGCTGACGGTGAAGCTCTTGAAGGTTATGAACCTGCCATTGGCTGGGGTTTTGTAATAGTACCTCTAATTATCTGGCTGACACTTCGTTTAAGTATTTTTGCAAGAGCGTAATTTAATTTTGATAGTACAAGTTAGTTCTTTAAACAAGCTCTTTATATAACTTTAGTCAGGAATTATAAATTTATGGTACGAAAAAGAAAACAATCAAATAAAATTATTCATTTTCTAATAATATTTTTTTTAATGGCAACCGGTGTTTATTATTTAGGACTTAATTATGTGCCTAAAAAATGGTATGAAACGCAGCAGATGATGCCAAATCAAGTCGAATCTTATTATGTAAATCAATGGTGCACATCGGATTTTGGCCGCAAAGAGGCCGTTTTGTGGGATTTAACAAGAGTGGATTGTCTTGCTAAAGATTACGCAATAGAATTTGATTTTGCAAAAAAATGGGCAGAATCAGTCGGGCAATCACTTTATTATTCTAAAATGACAGGAAAAGCTCCGGCTGTTGTTCTTATACTTACAAACATTACGGATTACAGATATGTTAAGCGTATTGAAAGGTTGGATAAAGGGATTAAAATTTTTCTGATTAAGGCTTACTAAGTTCTATGTGTTTTTTTGTAAGATATTCTTTAACCATCTGTTTCAATTGCTTTTCTTCAGTACTCTTTTTTCTAAAAAAATTGAAAAACAAAATTTTTAACATATTGAGCTTATTTTTAATCGGTATATGTCCTCTTAGTTCAATGCCCGGTATTTTTTTTGCAAGTTCAAAATTATCTACTGCAAGTTTGGCATAGTTTTGAGAAGAGACTTTGTATTGTTTGCAGTTTCCGCATAAAGTTTGGTAAGCCATTTCTTTTTTTGCCATAACTATTTTATTTACAGTTGGATTTGTTAAATCGACGGAAAGTTTTGCCATAATATACTCCTTACTAGTGTGAATTTATTATAAAGTTATAAAAAAAATATGTCAAATCCCTGCTTCAAAGCAGAAGCAGGGATTTGTTATGTTAAGCTAAATTTTAGATTTTATCAAAGCCGGTATATTTTCTTAAAACTTCCGGAATAATAACTGTTCCGTCTTCTTGCTGGAAGTTTTCTATAATAGCGGCAAAAGTTCTTCCGACAGCAAGTCCGGAGCCGTTAATCGTATGAACAAATCTTACCTGGCCGTCTTTTGTACGGTAGCGCATATTTGCTCTTCTTGCCTGATAGTCGCCGTAGTTTGAACAGCTTGAGATTTCTTTATAACTATTGTAAGAAGGCATCCAGACTTCCAAATCGAAGCATTTGTTTGCACTAAATCCTATATCGGCAGAGCATAAAGCAACTTTACGATAAGGAAGCCCTAATCTTTCTAAGCAAACTTCCGCATCACGCGTTAATTTTTCGTGTTCGGCAGGACTTGATTCAGGAGTTGTTAATTTTACCATCTCCACCTTATTAAACTGGTGAACTCTTATTAAACCTCTTGTGTCTTTTCCTGCAGAACCAGCTTCGCGTCTAAAGCAGGGAGTATAGGCTGTCATATATTTAGGTAAATCATCTTCTGATAAGATTTCACCTGAATAAATGTTTGTAACAGGAACTTCCGCTGTCGGAATTAAGTATAAATCCTCATCAACACATTTATACATATCTTCCGCGAACTTAGGCAGCTGTCCTGTACCTGTCATAGTAGCAGCATTTGCCATAAACGGAGGTAAGATTTCTTCATATCCGTGCTCTTCCGTATGCAAATCAAGGAAAAATTGGATAATTGCACGCTCTAATCGGGCGCCTTTGCCTCTATAAAGAGTAAATCTTGATTGAGAGATTTTTACTCCGCGTTCAAAATCTACAATACCCTTTTCTTCGCACAAATCCCAGTGCGCTTTCGGGGTAAATGAAAATTCGGTAGGTTTACCCCAGAATTTAACCGGAACATTATCGTCTTCTGATTCTCCGATGGGGGTTGTTTCGTCTGGAATATTCGGAGTTCTTAAGAGCATATCACGCTGAATGTTATCTAAATCAACCTGTTTTTCTTCAAGAGCTTTTATTTCATCTCCGAGTTTTCTGACTTCTTCCTGAATAGCGTCCGTATTTTCTCCGCTCTTTTTAAGCATACCGATTTTTTGCGACTCGGATTTCCTTTTGGCTCTAAGTTCATCTGCCTGCGCTTGAACTTTTCTTCTGTCCGCATCAATTGCGATTATTGTATCAATTGATAATTCGGGATTTCTTCTCTTTAAAAGTTCGTTAATTTTTTCGGGATTCTCTCTAATCAGTTTAATGTCTAACATTCTTAATACCTCTTTTTCTGATTTCATTTTTAACACAAAAAAGATTAAAAGTATAGATTATATATGCCGGCAGTTGTAGACATTGTCTACAACTCAAAAATATTTAAATATTCCAAACAAAACTAATCTGGAAGAAATGAAAATAAGTGATATGGAAAATGCTTCCCTTATGTCTGCGCTGTGTGCAAAGTTTGAAAAATACGTGTAATAAATATAAGCTCTTTTAGTACAAAAGTTTTTTTTGAACAAATATTCTCTGTATCCTTTGTAGTTGGAGCTTAATATCTCTTTTTCCGTTTTTTATAAAAGAATGAATTGTATAGTTTTATAGAGTTAAATTTTAAATAATGTATATCAGGTAGATAATATAAAAAACCTCTAAAAATAAGCTTTATTTAGGATTTATACGAAAACATATATTGTCAATACAATTTTTATTAAAATAAAACGTTAACTTTTGTTAATATCAAATTTTTTTAATAATTACGGGAGGCATGGTCAATTGTAAAATTTTTTACTAAATTCTTTACTTGATAAAAAGATGTGAAAATTATACTATATACACATACCTGAAAGGAGTGATGGCTACAAGGCTCGGGGAGGAGTCAAAATAGAAAAAAGATTAAAAATTTTTAGTACATTAATACAAATCAATATTAAAACATTTACCTGAATTAAGAAGAGAATTTATTGCAAATCAATGAGGAGATTTGAGGACAAAACAGAATTTTTGGGGTAGGAGATTATTGGGTTAAAAAGGTCTTTCTGTATAAGGAGGCCTTTTTTTATTTTACATGTTACAATTTAATCTATGGAAGAAAAAGATGTAAAAAAAGTTATTGGACTAATGTCGGGTACTTCTTGCGATTCTATTGATGCAGGATTGTGCGAAGTGTATCCCGATATGTCTGTTAAATTAATAAAAGGTATAAATTATTTATACCCGGAACAAATAAGAACAAAACTTTTTTCCGCATTTAGAAATCAACTTTGTGTGAAGGAATTGTGTCAACTCAATTTTGCAGTAGGAAAATGCTTTGCGGATGCTGCAAATGTTTTAATAAAAGAATTTGGTAAGCCAGATTTTATTGCAAGTCATGGCCAAACAATTTATCATTATCCATTTGATTCAAAACTGGGAGATATATCATTAAAGAGTACATTGCAGATAGGTGAAAGTTCTATAATTTCGACAGAGACGAATTGTATGACAATATCAAACTTTAGGGAAAAAGATATTGCTTGTGGTGGGCAAGGCGCGCCTTTAGTATGTTTTGCCGATGAAAAGTGGTTTAAAAATGCACTTGTTCAAAATATAGGAGGAATATCAAATGTTACGGTAATTTCTGATGATTCTGATACATATGGATTTGATACAGGGCCTGGAAATTTAATAATTGATTATTGCATGCAAAAGTTTTTTAATAAAAAATATGATACGGATGGAGAGATTGCTGCTAGCGGTATTATATCCGAAAGCTGGCTAAACTGTCTTTTGGAAGATGAATATTATTACATAGAACCTCCAAAAACAACCGGCAGAGAATATTTTTCTAATAAATATATCGAAAATATATTAAAAACTGCTCCTGCTGAGCCTGAAAATGTAATCGCAACATTAACTGCACTTACAGCAAAAACAATTGCACAATCATATGAGAGATTTATTCCATTTAGATATGATACGGTAATTATTGGAGGCGGCGGAGCTTATAATAAAACTTTAATGAAATTCTTGAAAAACTATCTTCCGAAACATGTGTTACTGAAAACGCATGAAGATTATGGAATTTCAAATAATTTTAAAGAAGTTATGGCATTTGCTCTCTTGGGTTATTGTACATATTATAATATTCCAAATAATTTACCGTCTTGTACCGGAGCAAATAAACGAACTGTTCTTGGTAAAATTAGTTATTAAATATAATTAAAAAGAGCCTTAAAATAAGGCTCTTTCTAAATTATTCTTCAAAAGGAATTGTAATTATATACTTATTTCCCTTTTTCTCTTTTGTTATTTTATCAGTCTGTAGTTCTTCATCAAGATAAAATGCTTGAGAAAAATTTATTATTTTTTCTCCACTTCGACTATTTTTTTCAATTCCTCCGGATACAGTTATAACATTATTATCAACTTTTAAATTAACATTTTTTTCATCTCCTCCTAATGGTTTTAAATTAATAATAATTTTATACTCATTAGTTTCTTTTATAAGGTTTACTAACATAGGGCCCATTGCCGGTTCAAACGGATTTTGCATCATTTTGTCTTCAAATTTATGTAATTTCTTTTCCTGATATTTCATCATTTTTTCCATTCGTTTCATTTGATATTCAGGGCTTGTCATTCTATTAAAGGTAGTATCTACAACAAAATAAAATGCTAAATATGCGCCTATAAATGTTGCAAGAACAATTCCTAGAAATTTTAGTACAGGATGATGATTTCTATCTTCTTCTAACATAACAAAGGTTCTCCTTTCTTTTTGTGTTGAATTAATTGAAAAGTTATTCTTATTATTTACTTTATTATAATCTCTAATGCAATTACACAACAGGAGGATTTTTAAAAAGATAATTATAATTTAATTGTTCTGAAAATTGTAAAATATTGATGTGCACCATAATATATTACAATTGAAACAAAATAATTTTCTAAGTCATTAACTTCCAAATATGTTTGGATAGGTGTTTTTCTCTTAGTACTTTTAAGGTTTCCAATAAAATCTAAAAATCCCATATGTACTTTTTGAGCAAAGGTATATTTTGGTTTTGGAATATGTTCATCATAAAACATCTCAGGCGTATAGTCTCTTTTGTAAACAGGGATAATATATTTTACTAAACCATTTTGTTTGAATAGGATAAACCATTCTCCATCGTGTTCTCTTGGAGTTAACAAATAATATCCCGGCTCCACTGTAATAGTTTTAAAATATATTGGAGAATTTAAACGTATTAGTGGATATACAGACCAGGTTGCATCTTTTAAATCATAATACTGTTCTGGATCTATGTTATGAAGGTATGAGAATGTCGGAACTTCAAGCGAATTGTATATTTGAGCATAATTTTTAGTAGATTTTGTTTTTGTTTGTTGAGGTGGGATGATAATTTCATCTTCTTCTGAATATTGTTGATAAGATGTATCAGCATTTTCTTCTGGTGTTTGTATATTTTCATCATCCAGGCTGTTTGGATCAATATCATCATAAAAACCTGGTGGTGTGCCGGCATGCCCTCCGATATCTTCTAGAGGTGCTGCTACTACAGGTAAAAATAATAATGTTATAATAAAAATTAATAAACTCTTTTTTAACATACAATTATTTTAATAAATTCTGGGGGAAAATCAAGTATTTAAGAACTGTCTGCATACTATAATGTATGCAGACAAAAATTTTAAAGTGCAAACATTCTAAGATTATCTTCAATAATTTCTTGGGTAACACCAATGTATCTTAAGGTAATATCTTGTGAAGAGTGATTCAGTATTTTTTGTAGGAGAGCAATATCTTTAGTTTGTTTATAAAAATGATAGCCAAATGTTTTTCTAAGAGAGTGCGTTCCTGTATGATCAAGTCCTAATATATCACAAGCCTCTTTTATTATTCTGTAAGCTTGAATACGTGATATTGGTTTATTAGATTTTCTACTTTTGAATAGATATCTATTTAGAGGTTTTCTTTCTACATATTCACTTATAAATGCTCGTATTTCTTTGGGTATAAGAAATTTTTTAGTTTTTCTGGTTTTTCTTTCCCTGATTTGTACACAATCCTTATCTTTGACATCTTTGACTTTTAATGCCAAAAGATCTGAAACTCTAAGGCCTGTATTAATTCCTAGCAAAAATAATAATAAATTTCTTGTTCCAGTTTCTCTTAAAACTCTTTTTACGGCATTAATGTACTCTTTTTGTCTGATTGGGTCAACAATGTTCATCTTTTTCATTCCTTTCCTTTGCTTCATAGATAACAAACTATAAGCCATAGAAATTAGTCAGCACCCTAACCACATGGCTTAGTACTTTTTACCTATGAAAAGGCATGAAAAAGATTTTTTTTATACTTTACCAATAAATTTAATATTAAAATCACTTACAAGTTCTTCATAGGCAAGGACTGTAAGATTTTGAACAAATTCTGATAAGATTACAAACACCATATGTCTCAAATCCAATGGAACTACTAATACAGGATTTGTAATTTTTTTTGATTTTGTGAATTTTAAAATTTTATTTACTATATCCTGAACATCATTCGCATCAATTCTTATAATAGCTTCATCTTCATCTTCATTAAAGAAAGAATTTAATTTATCTAATGTAGCATCTGCAAACTCTATAACTTTGACTTCGCCGTCACTTGCTAAGCTTTTAATAATATGCTTGGAAAGCGCTAATCTCACTTTATCGAGTAAATCTTCTTTTGTCGGTTCGTTTGCGTAATCATTGATTTTTTCAAAAATATAAATGATGTTTTTAACGGAAACCCCTTCTCTTATAAGGCAGGTTAAAAGATATTTCAAATCAGATGCCGTTATAAAATCCGGTATAATGTTATCAACAAGAAAAGAATTTGATTCTATAACTTTTTCTACATATTTATTTATATCGTTATAGTCCATAATATCAGAGACTTCTTTTACTGAAATATATTTTATAGCTTTACCAATATACTCAGAAGCACTTAATCCTCTTACCCAGAAATCTTTGACTTTATCTTCTGCTATCCATACAAGTTTTTTACCGGTTATTTCATCTGTAAGTGCAATATCTTCCGGCATAATTTTATATCCTTTTAAATCTTCTTTATAAAAAGCTCTGCTTTCAGGAAAAACAACTGTTCTAAATACTTCAATATCGTGAATTTTTATACTGAACTCATTTTGCATTAATTCATCACTGTTATGAAAATGTATATGAGGAATAACATAACCTAATGTATCCGTGAGCTCCTGTCTTACTTTAACTGTTTCAGATAAAAGATTATCGTTAGCATCCATAGAAATTACTTCTAAAATTTCTTCCGATAGATTAACAACAAATTTTTCTTCTTTTATAGAATCATACATAGTATCAGGCGAAATTTCATTTACCAATGCTTGTTTCAAACCATCTAACTGTTTTAATTCATCAGACATTTGATTATTTAGCTGTTTTTTCTTGTCAGGAGAAAGATTATCACTTTCAAGCTGTGATTTAATCTTTCTAATTCTCTCTTTTTGGTTAGAAATCTTGAGCTGAATCTCTTTGCAGGAAATATATGGACTTGAGGGTGCTGCAAGCATTTTTTCCATACGATATTTAAAACTTGTAATATTTACAATGTCGTCCAAATCCGGAGCTTCATCCTCCTGTTTTTCTCTCATAAATATGCAGTTAAAATCATAAGATGTGTCTGTTTCAACTTCATGCATTGTATATAAATCCCAGCCGGCATCGGACATTTCGTTAAGCAGTATCTCTAATGCTTGTTTGTCGTCAGTCGGTACAGATTTTATTACATACTGCATTTTTTTATTAAACATCTTCTTCCTCTTCTTTTGTGCCAATAACAGTATAAACCAAATTTGTATGGCAAGGTTTTGTATCATTTATTGAAAACGCTTCATCACAATATTTTTGAGCAATTTTTGTACTGTCGTCATCATTTGAATATATTGTGTATAAAACATCTCCTTTGTTTACATATTCACCGCTTTTTTTGTTAAGGTAAATTCCGGCGCTTAAATCAAGTGGATGTTTATTTTCGCCTTCATTTATTCCTCCGCTTACTCCTAAAATTTTTGCAGCACGTGCTATGTTATATGCATTAATGAATTGAACATAACCGCTTTTTTTAGATTCACATTCTATCTTGAATGCAGGAAGTTCAAATCGATCATAATTATCAATAACTTCTGTATCACCACCTTGAGCAATAATAAGTTCTCTAAACTTTTCAAGAGCTTTTCCTGAATGAACAAGATTTCTTAAAAACCTTTCAGCTTCGTCTTTGTTATCATATATATCCATATTCATTAAAACAGTTGTAGCAAAATAATATGTCAAATTTGCCAAATCACCTTTTTCAATTTTGCCCTTTAAAAATTCAATTGCTTCAATCACTTCAATTGAATTCCCAATAGCGCGTCCGAGAGGTTCTTCCATTGAAGTAACAACTGCAGTTACAGATTTGTTAAGTTGTTTTCCGACTTCTACCATTAGCTTTGACAATCTTACGGCATCATCCGGGGTTTTCATAAACGCACCTGAACCATATTTTACATCAAGTATAATATTGCTTGCTCCAGAAGCAATTTTTTTAGAAATAATAGATGCAGCAATTAGAACATCGCTGTCATATGTTGCAGTAATATTTCTGAGTGCATACAATTTTTTATCGGCTGGGGCAAGCTCCTCTGCCTGAGATGCAATTACTGCATTGATATTTTTAACCTGATTAACTATAGCTTGTGTTGTCAAATTGGTATTTAAACTGGGAATGGACTCTAGCTTGTCTACTGTACCTGCTGCATAACCTAATCCTCTATCCGCAAGCTTTGCAACGGGCACTCCTGCTGCAGCCAAAAGCGGAATAAGCGTTATAGTAACTTTATCTCCGACACCGCCAGTTGAATGTTTGTCTACAATGAGACTTGATAATTCACCAAAATTAATAGTACTGCCTGATGCAGCTAAGGCTTCTGTTAAGTATGCTGTTTCCTCTAAAGAAAGCCCTTTAAAATATACAGCCATCAACCAGGAAGAAATTTGTGAATCGTAAACTTTTTCTTCCATAAGAGATTTTACAATAAAACAAATTTCTTCCTTTGAATGAGCCTTGCCCTGTTTTTTCTTTTCAATCAGACTTATAAAGTCCATTATTTTTTAGCACCTTTCAGTTTTGCAATAACACTATCTGAAATATCAACGCCGCCTATAAATACAGCTCTTACATCCATAACAGCATCAAGCTTTTGTTCTACCATTACAGCTTTAGCAGCTTCTTTTATTTTAGTATAAACTTCCTGTTCTCTTTTATTCTTTAAAGAAACATAAGCATCCTGTTTTGCTTTAAATTCTTCTGCTGTTTTGGCTTCGAAAGTTTGTTTCTTTAAAGGTGTATCTAATGATTTATATTCTTTTTCTTTATCCACAAGAAACTGCTGCATCTCCAAGCCTTTTGCATCAACTTCTTTAGTAACCTGTTTTGCATAATCATAGTTATCAATTACCTTCGCATAATCAATATATCCAACGCCTCCTGCGTTAGCCATGCCGGTAAATGCTGCAATTGCTAATATTGCTAAACCTAGTTTAAAATTCTTCATACAAATCCTCCTATATTTAATATTATACACTATATTTTTACTAATACATCATGTCACCGACGCCGAATGTAAAGTAACCGTTAGGTGAACCGTTTGGTCCCGGGTTTGTGAGCGGGAAACCATAGTCAACTGATAGAGGTCCAATACCGGGCATATTTATCTTTAAACCAATACCTGCAGTAATAGCTTGAATCGGCCTGTCATATAAAACACTTGAAATAGTAGGATCAAATACACGGCCTGCATCAACCCAGAAGGTTAATCTCAAATTCTGTAAGAAATTAACTTTTAACCTGTCAACAAACGGAATGGGGGTTGCAAGCTCTGCAGAACCCATAATAAATGCAGTACCTGTACCGACACCGTTAACCTTGTAACCTCGAATGGTGTAAGGACCGCCTAAACGATAAGCCATAACTTCCGGCATATCAGAACCGTGTATTTTGATACCGCCTCTTCCTGTAAACGTAAGAGATGATTTTTTAGCAATCGGAATGTATTTTTTAGCCATACCGGTCAAACGGCCGTTTGTTTTACCGAATCCGTCAAGTCCAAAAGCTTCTTCATATCTGACTGATGCAAGAGCACCATGACGCGGATTTATAGCAGAATCTCTTGAATCATATGCCAACCCCGGGGCTAGTCTCAGGAAAAGACCTCCATCCAACTGTTTTGCACGTTCTGCTATATCAAGATTATGAATTCGATACAAGTTCGTTATGTTATTAACATCACCTTCACTTAAGTGAATATATTCAACACCTGCCGTGAAAGTAGATGAAAGATGTCTGTTCATCTTGATTCTGTGAGCAACAGTTCCTTCAATACCTATTCTTCTTTCAATTGCAAGAGGAATCTGGTAGCTTCCTAAATCTCTAAAGTAAATCTTGCTCATTAAAGAGTTATCCGCATTCAAAAAATGCGGTTCAAAGAAGCTCAATTCAGCCTGATAGTTCATATGGTTTTTGATTGAAGAATCACTCATTAAAATCCCTGAGCCAACCATGCCGGTTAAAGAAACTCTCTGGTTCATGCCTCGGAAGTTATTATCTGAAATACCTACAGAACCAAAAGCTCCGGTTGCTGAGTCCAAGCCGCCGCCGACAGAAACTGAAGCAGTTCTCTGCTCTTTTAATTCAATTGTAATGTCAAACTTATCAGGATCATCTTCTGAAACTTCAATAGTACGATTTACATCCTTAAACGCTTGAGTAGAATAGAGTCTTACTAAATCCTGCTTAACCTGATTTTCGTTATAAACTGTGCCCGGTTCAGTCATGATATTACGCTCTATAATATATTCCTTAGTCTTTTCGTTTCCGGAAATCATAATTTTGTTAATCTTACCTTCGGTAATACTAAGGTTTAATGTTCCGTCCGGATCATCATAAATGGAATCTATTTTTGATAAAATATACCCTTTTGAATAATAACATTCATTAATCTGTTCCATTGCCTGATTTATTGCAGCTATATTTTGCGGTTTACCTTTTAGCGGTAAAAGGTATTGCATAATTTCATCTGATGATACGACAGTATTGCCTTCAATAGTGAAATCCGTAACAGGAATATTTTCTTCTAGTATTATTTTAAGAGAAATTGTTCCATTTGAGTTTTTAACAGGGATAGCTTTCATTCTTTCGGTAAAATAACCGAGTCTGTATATGGTTTTCAAATCTTGCTGCATGGCTTCTTTGTCATACAGATCGCCTTTTTGGAGTGACATTTTTGATAAAATATATTCCGGTTTAATAATATTTGAACCTAAAATCTCAATATCATTAATATAGGCAGTATCACTATTATATTCCGATTCTTGAATATAATCTGCCTCTTCTTCAATACTGTTTTCTTTTTTATACTGCTCATCAACAGGCGGAAGTTTATCTTTTCCTTTTTCTGCAGAATAAGCAACAACCGGCGTCAATAAAGCCCCCAGCACCAGAATAAAAATTATTAATTTTTTATATAAAACCGACAGATTAATCAACAATCCACTCCACAGCGTTTAATATTATAATACCACAAATATGTAATTTCAAAAAATGTAAACAATATTACAAGTTGAACATTACATTTTACTGATTATTTAGTGGTTGTTCAAGAAAATATTAACTTTTAATTTATTTGAATAATTGCTCAAATCTATTCATTGCTTCAATAGTATTTTCTTTTGAGCCAAAAGATGTTAGACGGAAATACCCTTCACCGTTTCTGCCAAAGCCGGCACCTGGTGTTCCGACAATCTGAACATTATTCAAAAGGTAATCAAAAAATTCCCATGATTTCATATTATTCGGGCATTTTAACCAGATGTAAGGAGAATGCTTGCCGCCTACATGCCAGATATTACATCTGGTTAATGTTTCAGAGATTATTTTTGCATTTTCTTTGTAATAATTTATATTTTCTTTTATTTCTTTTTGTCCTTCTTCGGTAAACACGGCTTCTGCACCGCGCTGGATAATATAAGGAACACCATTAAATTTGGTAGTCTGGCGTCTGAGCCACATTTTATTAAGCTTGCCTAAAGTTTTCGGAACAATTGTATACCCGCATCTTGTACCGGTAAATCCGGCTGTTTTAGAGAGCGAACAAAATTCAATTGCGCAATCTTTAGCCCCTTCTATTTCATATATGCTTCTCGGAAGAGTTTCGTCAGAGACAAAACATTCATAAGCTGCATCAAATAAGATTACAGCCTGTTTTTCCAGCGCAAAATCGACCCATTTCTTAAGCTGTTCTTTATTGTACACTGCTCCTGTCGGATTATTTGGAGAGCAAATATAGATTATATCAGCATTTTCACCGGCAGGCATCGGAAGAAATCCGTTATCACCGTTAGCATCTGCAAAAATAACTTTTCTTCCGGCCATAACGTTTGTGTCAACATAAACCGGGTATACAGGATCCGGTACAAGCACTGTATTATCTTGCGCAAACAAATCTAAAATATTCCCGACATCGCTCTTTGCTCCGTCAGAGATAAATATTTCGTCTAATTCAAGTTCAACATTACGTTGTCTATAGTATCCCTGAACAGCTTCTCTTAAAAAATCATACCCTTGTTCGGGGCCGTAGCCTCTGAAAGTTGCTTGAACACCCATCTCATCAACTGCTTTATGAAGTGCTTCAATAACTTTTTTGCATAAAGGCAGAGTAACATCGCCAATTCCTAATCTTATAACTTTTTTATCAGGATTTTTTGAAATAAAATCATTTACCTTATGTGCAATTGTTGAAAACAAATAACTCTGTTCAAGGTTTTCGTAATTCTGGTTTATATTCATAGTACTCCTTATATTTCTTTGTTCAATTTACCCATTTACCCTTTTAACCCTATTGGTCGTTTTCCTGATGCTTGCCTTTCATCATTTTTTCAAAATCAGAAGGCTTGATGTTCTGGATAAAGTCTTTGAATTCCTGTGCTTCTTCTTCATCTTTTGCGGTATCAGTTGAGACAGAACCGTTCATAAGAACATTTGCTGTTACATAAATTGGTGCTTCCGCTCTCATTGCCACAGCTATAGCATCCGAAGGACGCGCATCAATTTCAAGTGTTTCACCGTCTTTTGTTAAAAATAAGGTTGCAAAATAAGTTTCTTTTTCTACATCATTAATTTCAATTTTTTCCAGAGTATAACCGGTTTTTTCGATTATGTTCATTATTAAATCGTGTGTCATAGGTCTTGCAACAACAAGTCCTTCTATACATCTTATAATAGCACTGGCTTCAGCAGAGCCTATCCAGATAGGAAGCGCCTTTCTGTTATCTAAATCATGAAGAACAACTATCGGAGAATTTGTTCTTACATCTAACGCTATACCCATTACTTTCATTTCTATCATAATTTTTGCCCTCAACCAGTGTTTTTACTTGTAAAATTATAACACAAAATTAAATTATATGATATAATCGCTTGTATGAAAATAAATGTTGTATTTAATAAAGAGATTCCTGCATATTCTAATGTTCTTAAAAATTTAGAAGAAATTCTTATAAAAAAACATGTAGAGTTTCATTCTTTTGATATCGACAATATGCAAAAATATGGCGATTTTACTTTTGTAATCGGAGGTGATGGCACTCTTTTAAAAAGTGCCCGTTTTTATGCAGGCACTCCTGTATTGGGAATAAATCTCGGGCGTTTAGGCTTTTTAGCTCAAGCGGGAGCTGATGAAATTGAAAGAGCGGTTGACAATGTACTTAATGATAAATATTCAACGGAAGAAAGAATTATGC
Organism: Candidatus Gastranaerophilales bacterium; assembly: GCA_944324205.1. Lineage (GTDB taxonomy): Bacteria > Cyanobacteriota > Vampirovibrionia > Gastranaerophilales > Gastranaerophilaceae > CAG-196. The sequence goes on from CALUVK010000005.1 coordinate 20,823, forward strand.
TGGAATCCGGGGTTTCTATTGCTCTTAATGATTTTGTAATAAAAGGCTGTATGTTGTCAAGAACTTCAAAGTTTTATTTGGAAATAAATGATAAATTTGTTTGTGATTATATAGCAGACGGGCTTATTATATCAACTCCTACCGGTTCAACTGCTTATGGTCTTTCTGCCGGCGGACCGGTGTTATATCCCTCATTGGATGCGCTTGTAATAGTTCCTGTTTGTCCCCATACTTTGAATGCGCGTCCTCTTGTAGTACCTTCCGACGAAAAAATTGTGATTAAAACAAGTGATAAATTGCTTTCTGTTGCTGTAGACGGGATAGATACAACAGAGTGCGTCAAAGAAATTTCTATTAAAAAATCTGACAAGAAAGCATTACTTGCTTTTATTAATGATGATAGTTTTTATTCGGTTTTAAGAAATAAACTTCACTGGGGAATTTCTCCATAATTGTAGTTTTGTTTATAAAAATAAAATTTTTACCATAGATTATATTTACGTGTAATATTTCATCTTTTTATACTACCCCAAATAAATGATAGTTTAGACATTTTATGAATCTGTAAAATATCAATATTGACAAAAAGAACGTCAATAAATAAAAAGTTTTGGCGGTTTATTAATCTTCTGGTCTATATCTTTTTATCTACGGTAAATGCTTTAAAATCAACCCTTCTATTGATGAAAATCTCCTCTGTAAGAAGGTAATATATTTAGTGTAGATATTATACAAATATATGAATTTATTATAAAAGATAAGGGAGAGAGAGTATGAGACGCGAGTTTAAGAAGAAATCAAAAGTATTATTGATTGATGACAATTATGAACACTTGGCGGGGATTAGGGAATTATTAAACATTGAAGGCACTTTTGATGTGGTAGGAATTGCAACCAATGTTAATATGGGGCTTAATTTAATCAAAAAATACCAGCCGGATATTGTACTTTTAGATATGAATATGCCGGAAAGAGACGGGTTGCAAGGAATTATGGAAATTTCTAAGCTCGATATGGATGTAAAAGTTCTTGCGCTTTCAGGTTATGATGATGCAGATTTAATTTTTAGAGCAATGAAGATTGGTGCAAGAGGTTATGTACTTAAGACCATGGCATCAGCTCAGTTGATTTATGCAATAGAAGAAGTTTTGAACGGAAAAATTTATCTTCCGCTTGCACTTTCTTCACGTTTCTTCGAATATTTCCAACAGACATTCAGAGACGAAAACGCAAAACAGGAAACGGCTGATGATGAAGAAAACCTTCTTGATTATTTAACACAAAGAGAAAAAGAAGTGCTTGAGCTTTTAACACAGGGTATTACATACAAAGGTGTTGCAAACAAATTGTTTATTTCAGAAACAACGGTTAAAACACATGTGAATAATATCTTTCAAAAACTGCAGGTAAATGACAGAACTCAGGCTGTATTGTATGCAATAAATAACGGTTTCTTATCAAACAGAGTAAAAATCTCAGCATAAGAAGTTTTCTTTTGCGGAGATGGGGTTGGAGCAGACTGATTAAATGAAAAAAATCGTAAGACAGCAAAATTATTTAAAAGAGCTCATTGAGTCTCAAGAGAACAAATATCTTTCGAGGCAGACTTTGAAATGTCTTATTCGTGCTGCTCTCGAGCCTCTTTTGGATAAGCCTGAAATTGGTGTTGTTCTTTATAGAATAATTAATCCAGAGGGGCTGATAGGCATGATTAAAAGGCTGGAATTTTCTGAAATAGAGGCTTATGATTATTCGGACGAAAGTGATAATTTAAGAGAAAGGGTTTGGGCAGATACCGAGTTTTTGTGTGTCTTAACTCACAGGTTTGTTTCAATTTTGCTTTGGGATAATAAAACCGATGATAAGGAAAAAGTCCGGTACTATTCTGTTTGCAATTCAAGGCTGCAGAGTGAAGCTCTTGATATAATTAATCGCAATTCTATTTTGGATATAAAGCATTTTCAAGAACAATTTAGACCGGATAGACGTGACAATATTCTTCTCAATGCTTCGATAAGAAAGCTTATTGAGAATATGGATGAAGCTTCTAAGGATGCGGTTTTGGGATTTGCAGAAGAACAGACAACTGAACTTCCTGTACAAAGTTATGATACAAATACACGTGCGATTGCGCATGAAATAAAAAACCAGCTTTCTATTTGTGATTTGTATACTGAGGTTTTGAAACGATATTGCAAAAAGAACGAAATTGAGGATGATACAATTACAAATGCTCTTAATTGTCTGACAAGGGCATATAAAATGGCAAATAATGCATTAGTCGGCCTTAAATCAACTGCGGTAAATAATTTAAAACCGCATTCGCTTAAGGCGCTTATTAGTACAGCGGAAAATTTGACGAAAGTATATTTTGAATGCAAAAATATTAGATATATTGTAGAAAATTCCGTAGATGAAATGATTCTGGCGGATGAGGATAAATTTATTGCAGCTTTGATTAATCTGGTTAAAAATGCGGTAGAAGCATTCGGAATAGAACAAGAGAATCTTAAAAATGGTAAGTATATTAAAATTAAGACGGAAAAATCGGGAGATTTTGCTCTTATAAGAGTTTCAAATAACGCAGGAGAGATTAACAATCCGGAGAAGATTTTTGAAGCCGGGTATACGACAAAATCCGGCGGAAGCGGTTTGGGACTTATGATTTGCAAGAAATCTCTTGAAGAACAGCTTGGTCAGTTAAATTTAGAGCATACAGGCAGTGATTACACGGAATTTGTTATAAAAATAGGATTGGTGTAAGATATGGATTTGATTTCAAACAGAACAATCGAGATTACAAAGCTGGGTATGGACGGGCTTATGGACAGGCAGCATGCAGTGGCGTCCAATATTGCAAACGTTATGACTCCAGGATTTCAAAGAAGAGAGGTTGCGTTTGAAAGTCAGCTTGCGGAAATTATTGAAAAAGAAGATTTGAAGGACTATATAAAGGGTCAAAACAGTATTGAATATAAACCGCCAATGGTCGATGTCTTTACGGGTGAAATTCATACGTACAGAACTCCGACTATGCAAGAGAAAGCTTATCTTCAATCAAATACGTATGATCAGTTTAAACCGCAGGTTGTAACTGATATTTATAACGGTACTGATTCAACCGGAAACAATGTTGAGCTTGAACGCGAAATGATGGATTT